>JAGLSW010000938.1 GCA_023135565.1 Candidatus Aminicenantota bacterium
CCCCCGGCAGGGCCACCGGAGGTAAGTTCTGGGCGAACTATCAAAACCGATTTTGTTTTCCCCACGTATATCTATTGTAATTATTAGGAGCTTGCCGTGAAACAAAATGAAGCGATTCTTAAGCTGATGAACTTAAAAAAAAAACTGCGATAGGGGAAAAAATGAGATTACATCAAAGAATTAAAGAACCGAAAATTTTGCTGCTTTACCCTCAGCAGCAATTCCAGGAAGATGAACACATACGGCCGGAAGGAACTTTAGGAATTCCCTACCTTCATGCCTCATTAAAACAGGCTGGCTATTATGTCGATATACTGGATACATGTGTCGGAAACAGGCAAGATTCGCTCGATGATACTTTTTATAAACAACGAAAGATTTCCGAAAATATTGTCAGGATAGGACTGTCCGAAAGCAGGATATTGGCAGAGGTGGAGAAGTATGATATCATCGGCATATCATCTATATTCACCCAACAAACGGAATGCGTGTTCGATATGAGTAATCTCATACGAAAACATTTTCCCGGGAAAATTTTGTTAGCGGGAGGTGTTAACGCCAGGAATCTAAAAGAACATTTCTTTAATAATTCTTTCGATATAGTTTTTTTAAGCGAAGCAGAGAAATCTATCGTGCAAGTGGTCTCTTATTTTCGGAGTGGGAAACCGGCATTAAAGGATATTCCCGGTATTTCATTCCGGTACGATAACAAAACGGTTAAGAATATATCGGTGGAGCAAAATGCAATATTGGATTCTATCCCAATGCCGTCATGGAGCGAACTTCCCAATGACAAATATTGGGAAATCGGCAGGATATGGGGCGGCAGAACCGGCTGGTTAGAGCACGAAAAAGAAACATGTAGATATGCCGCGGTACTTACATCTCGAGGCTGTTCCTTTAATTGCGATTTTTGCCATGTTTCGTTGGAAAAAGACGAAGAAGCCGGGAAAATAGGGAGGCTGCGTTATCATTCGGTTGAAAGGGTTCATATGGAATTTCAGCGATTAAAGGAAATAGGAATTAATACATTATTCATAAACGATGAATCATTTTTAATGAATAAAAAAAGAGTATATAAAATATTTGCTTTTCTTAAAAAAATGAAATTTAAGGTTGCGGACGTGAATGGGGTTAATATTGTAAATCTATTTCGAAAGATAAAAGGGCGGTATGTTGTTGATGATGAATTAGTATGTGCATTATACGAGGCCGGATTTAGAAAGATATCACTGCCTTTTGAAACAGGAAATCAAAGAATCTTAGATAAGTACTGCTCAAAAAAATGGAATTTGGAAAAACATAATGTCATCGAGTTAGTAAAAAAGCTGCGTGAAGCAGGCATTAGCGCCGATGGGAATTTCATGATAGGGTGGCCCGACGAGACATTGGAAGAACTGACGAATACATATCTCCTGGCCCGCGATTTAATGCAAAGCGGTCTTATCGGGTGCGGTTTTTATTTTGTACAGCCCTATCCCGGCAGCAGGCTGCACCGGATGGCTTTGGCGGCAAAAGAGATAAGTGAAGACTGGGATTGGAATAAAATAGGCTGGTCGAAAGGGACACCTTATAATAAGCTCAAATATGATAAAAGTACGTTAAAGTATACATGGAGTTTGGTTTGGAAATTGCTTAATCCATCCAGCCGCGTTCATGAAATCAGCCAACAATTGCTTAACAAGTAGGTGGGCAGCGGGCATTCGCGAAGTCTAACGGGCAGACGCAAAGAGTGAAATCGCTGCGCCGATAATCCCCGCCGCACCGGTATAAAACAAAGCGCCCCGCCCGGTGCCGCGGCGGTCTTCCCATTCGAAAATAGCAAAGTTTTCCAGGTTCTTCTTGACGATCTCTAACAGGTATTTCTCCGCTTCTTTATTAAATCCGTTCATCAACAGCCCTTTAACCACCCTGGCCCCTATCCAATCCCATTCGCCGCCATTCTGGTAATTCCAGGGGTGGCTTAACAGGTGGTGCGGGAAAAAACCCTCAGGATAGGGGGGAAGCAGTGTAAAAGAAACGGTGCGTAAGTTGTATTCAGCCCTTTTCTTCTCCAAAACGGCCAGGAATTTTTCGATCTCTTTACGGTTCATTAACCCGGCTGTCATGGCTTCGGCATTGCCCCCCACAGGCAGCATCTCTTTCTCCATTTCAAAGTACCTGTCCCTCTCTTTAGAGGGCACGATATGGGTAATAAAATAACCTTTATCTTTTAGATATAATATTTTTTTGGCCTGCAGTTTTATGGTTTGCAGCCTTTTTTGCCATTTGCGGGTTTTGGCCGGGTTGTTAAGAAGCTCGAAAATTTCAATAAGTTTTTCCACAGCCTGGATATATTTGGCCTGGGTGTAGATCGAAAAAACAAGAGTGGAACGGTCCGATAAACGCCGCGCCCTTTTGTCCGGGTAGGTATTCTCCACGTCTCCCCAGTCCGCTGTAAAACCGCTGAAAATTAAGTTGTACTCCCGGCTGCGCTTGTTATTCCACACCCAATCCAATGCCATCTCCAACCGCTTATAAATAGGGGGCGCCAACCCCTTTATGCTTTTGGACAGCCAGCCCCGGTTCTGCCGCGCTATCTCGACAGCGGCAAGCACAAGAGAACTCTCCTGGTCTGTTTCCACCGTATTTTTGCCGGTTTCCCCGGCGGCATCGACCCAATCTACGATCTCCCCGTCCGCGGCCTGGGTTTTTAAAAATAGTTCCAGGATATCCTCGAAAAGGCGCAGCGGATAATGGTGTTTGGCATAAGAGATAAAGGTTGCCGTATCCCTGATCCACACCGCCGGGTATGTAGACCCCGGTGAAAAACCGAAAATCTTATCGTCTTTAAAAATCTCGTTGTTTTTTAGGGTCATTCTCAGCAGGTACTGTTCTTTGTCAAACTCCGGCCTGCCGGTTTTATAGAAGAATTCCAGGTACTTATTTTTGAACTCCTTTGAAAACAGGGATTTCAAATGCAGGGAAACCTTGCAGGTGCGCCATTTTTTCGCGGCTCCCCAGAACTCCCCCTCTTTAACGATGTCGAACTCGATGGTGTACTTTCCTGCTTCAGGGTACTCGAAATAAAGGGGCAGGTTAAACTTCGTGGTTTTGTTCCTGCGCAAAACCCTGGGGATAACGAAACGCCTATTATCGAAAGAGACCAACTCCTTGTCCCGGTAAATATGGTAAGAAATGAAATAGCCTTTTCCCGGTCTCAGGCTGGTAGGGAGGTTGTTTTTTACGTGGCAATCCAGCGTCACCTTTTCGCCCTGGAATAAGGAAATAGACCGGGGGCTGCATGTAATCTCTATGTCCGCGGCATCTAACCGGGCTATCAGGGAGAGAAGCAGCAGGAGAAATAAGCTTTTACGAGTAGTTGGCCGCATCTTTGGGTAGGGTGCGGACGTCGTCCGCCCGGACGCTTATTTTTTCATAAGCGCCATGGCGTCGGCCACGAACTCGGTGATTTTATTTTCCGCTTTAAGCTGCTTAAGTATTTCGTTTACCTTATTTAGCAGTTCCGTATTCCCTTTTTTTACGGCAATGGCGGAGCCTAATTGGGTATCTAATTTACTTTCAGTACATTCGATGTTTTTCAGATTTTTATTGCGGTGTACATAGGATTCAGCCACGGGCTTCTCTAATACGACAGCATCTATATTCTTATTTTTAAGATCATCGATCAACTCGTCTATAGTGTCCATTTCAACGAGATTTCCGCCTAACAACATTTTCTGTACCATATCGCCCTGGATAGATCCCTTTTGGGCGCCTATTTTTTTTCCTCTCAGATCGTTTACACAAGCGATCTTGCCACTGTCTTCGAGCCTAATCACCATGTTCTGGATAGCCTGGTAGTAAATATCGGAAAAATCGACTATTTTTTTGCGTCCTTCCGATGGCACTAAACCGGCAATAACCAGGTCCACCTCATCGGCATTAAGTGCCTGGAACAACCTGTGAAAAACGATATCTTTTACTTCTAATTGTACACCGAATGCTCTGGCAATGGCATGCGCAATATCGATATCGATCCCCACAAGCTCGCCCTCTTTGTCCTTTAGGAGGTGGAACTCGTATGGTGGATATTCAGCGCTGGTCCCCACTACGAGCCTACCGGCGGCCTTGATTTTTTCGAGTTTCGATAACTCGTTCTGAGGTGTCTCTTGCGCCGGCTTTTGTTCCGCCTTACCGCACCCGGTAAAACTTACCAGGGCTGCAAAGAACACCGATAATATTACACTTAAAAGAACTTTTTTTTGCAATAGACTTCTGACTGTCATTTAGTCCTCCCGGAAATTATTAATTGTACCATGCTTTAGGATAACAAATTAGGTTTTTTTTGTCAAATAAATTCAGAAAAAAAATCTGTTTTCAGAAGATATCGTCACAACCGATGGTGCCTTTTTCCGGCACACGCAGGGTGTAATCCATCCTGTTGATGGTTACGTAAACGATTACCGTAGGATGTTTTGCTTCTGTGTCTATTTCCGCGTCTTCGATGGTATAAGAGTCTATAACGGGATAAATATCCAGCGCCAATCTCCACTTGTCGAAAGCATTGCCGGCACTGCCGAATTCATTTATATCGGTTAGCAGGGCAACATCCCGCCACCAGCGGCAGACGGCTATTTGTTCGTTTTTCGGGTTGTCGTCGGCGCCTCTTGAAATCCCGTTGAGGATCACGTTGACTCGCGCTTTGGCCCTCCTGATGCGGAGGGTTTCTGCGCTGCACCCTATAAACAGGTTCATAAAAAAAACAGCAATCGATATAAACACAAAATATTTTTTCATGGTACACCTCTAAAAAAAAAGATACCCTATTTTAACCGAAAACGGGAAAAATTTCAAGATATGATTTCGTTCATTTACAGGATTTCGAAATCGCCTGGAAAGAACACAAAGAAATCGAGCAGCGAAATGTTCATATTAAAAAGCCCCTTGCTTTGGAAGCATAAATGAGGTAAAATATGATGCTCGTAACCGCCGCCACGTGATGGCATAATTTTGAAAATTGAAGTAATGAAATACGAAGAAGGAGTAAATATGAAGAAGATTTTGATTTTAATGCTGATAATCTTTACTTTTTCGGTTCTCGCTACCGGGAAAAGTTTGATGATTACTGTCCATGGAAATTATTTTGTCGCTGCCGATGACGATTTTGCTCAAGAATACGGAGGTAAAAAGTATTTCCCGGAAGGGAAAATAGCTTTGAAGCTTTCCGGCAATTTTTATCTCTGGGGTAGTTATGGATTCTTCTCAACCGGCAATACCTGGGATAAATGGAGCCATAAGAACATAGAGAATGCAGATATCGCAGCCAGTGACACCGTAGACAAAACCATTATTTCCGGGGGATTGGGGTATTATATGGGCTATATCGAACGGAATGAATTGGCCATAAAAATAGAAATAGGAGCATGTAAAATAGCGAACGATCGAGAAACCGCCGATACGGGAATAAACAGCGGCAGCGTTATCAGTCATGAAGAGAACACGGTGTCGGGATTTGGCGCCAGGGGAAATTTCGGTGTGACTTACGGCATCTTTAATAATATTTTCGCGGAAATATCTTTCGGCTATTTGTTGGCTTTGGATAAAGTGGATGATCAAACCATTAGACTGGGTGGTTTTAGAGCATCCTTAGGGCTTGGACTCAGGTTTTAGGGTGCGGTGCACCCAGCCTATGAAGGAGTTGAAACTATGAAAAAACTTTTAATTATATCTTTTTTTACTGCGGTTATTACCGGGGTTCTCTTTTTTGGAGGATGTAAATCCGCGGATGAAGCAGGGGAGTTTACCTTAACGATAACGCTCAGCGCCGGTGTTGCCGGCACCCCGGATTCAGGCACCGATTACTACAATTCAGGCGACCAGGTGCCTTACGAGTACACCCTGAAGGAAAACTATTCCACCCTGAGTGTAAAATTAGACGGCCAGGAGATAGACAGTGAAGGGACTATTGTTGTAACCGGTGATCATTCTATCACTACCAGCGCTATTGCGGAATTCAATGTGATGGGAGCATGGACTTTAACGGAAGCATATTCGGACAACCGGACTTTTACGGTTACCGTCACTTTTACCGGGGTTAGAGAAAACGGCGCCGTTGTAGACAGCGATGGTGGAACCGGCACCTACGCGGTAGATTCATCGGCTGTCACTTTCACCCTGCAATTCCCTAATGCCACTTATGAGTATACCGGGAATTTTTCTTCTGTCGATGGTTTAAGTGGAACCTGTACGCGGACTTCTTTAACTACTAATGAGGAACTAGCCGGCAATTGGACTGCTGCACGAAATGCCGCCGCCGCGGTGACCCGGTCCGACCAGGGAAACAAAGGGCAAGATTAACACCGTTAGTCTTGCCCCTCATAGGGTGGGTGCGCCGCACCCCTGAAAAATCTGCTGTTAAACTTCTGCTTCCTGTGTTCCCGGGAAATCTTCTGTACCCTGGAAAGGTCTCATGTTACGGTTTCCCCGCCTGCCGGGGTTCCTGTGATACTCATGGGGAAAAATCTTGTTTTTTTGCGAAGATTTTCTAAGCGTGAAGAAATCATTTCGTCCTCATTCATGGGCTGCGGGTACACGCCCGCCTTTGTGATCTCTTTGTATGAACCTATGTCTCATAGGTCTTTCATTCCGCAGTTTTTTTAGCGCTTCCTGTTGTTCCGGGGTTAAGATGTTTTTTATCGCATCCTGTGTTTTCATGCCTTCGATAAGGACATCATGGCGCAGGCCGGACATAGTAGTGAGAGCTGCTTTGATTTTTTTGTAATCTTTTTTTTCGGCCGGCATCAGTTTTTTCATTTCTAACTGCTGCACACTGGTTTTGTGTTTCATGTCCACCATTTTCTCTTCGAAAGAGAAGATCATTTGTTTGATTTTTTCTAATTGTGCGTCGCTGATTTCGAGGTCTTCCCGGTTATCCCGGAGGACTCGATAGAGCGTCATGACATCGGGCCCTCGCTGCCCCAAAACTCTTCTTTGCCCCATATCTCCTCTTTGGCCCCTGCCCATAAAACCGTACCCCTGGGCTTGGGCAAGAATCCCGGTCGTAAACAAAATTAGCGCTGCCGCGATAATCACTAACTTACTGTTTGTTTTTTGTTTTTTAGTTTTCATTTTTTTCTCCTTGTTTGTGTTTCATATCTCTTAGACAACGCAGCGCTCTTTTATATTCCCGTGATGATTTTTTTTACACTTTTTCTCCCAGTAAGGTAAAATCTATGATAATGAACTATATGCGTACACAGTTTGGTACACGGTCTGATTAAACGAAAATCCGGAGCATTCACGAATGCGCAAAAGAGAGCAACCATGAAAATTGTTACAGTCAGTAACGGAGCTTATGAGGTAGAAGCGGAGAACCTCTCTGTAACAACGTCTTCACGGCCCAGGGAAGAGTGTAAACGGCAAAAATTCATCTATAATTAAAACCGGGGAAAAATTCCAGGCTCTAAAGAACCGCATCAGGAAAGGATATCCGGGAGAATGCCCTTAACGCAGTTTTGTAACAATTTTCACGGTTTCCAGGAAACGCATTTCGTGATACCCTTTCCTATCAAAGCATTATGTCATTACATGTCGCCAACGGCACAGCATGTTTGACATAATTCAAAGCGCCTACCCCTTTGGTGGGTTTGACTTTCGAATGCAGCCTTGAGAAACGTATATTATATTTACATCTTAATTTCAACGTTAAGATGTACTGGATGAAAATCCAGGACATTCGCTTAAGAATTCTTCTAAAAACAGGAAGGCCATTCTAATGGCGGAAGCTTGCTTAAACCGGCTCATTTTAACTCCCGGTTACCTTTTTTGTTAAGCAGTCGGGAATAATCGATGGCGGGAGCCTATCCGAATCAAAAAATTAATCCTTAAGAGCAGTGAAAAGAAAAAAAATTTCCGACCCGGCAGTGGAATTTATCCTGTCTCGAAGCGTTGAAGAGTTAAAGCGCCTGACAGGAGTAGAAATTGCCGGCAGCATAGGTATAAACAGTAAGTCTCTTGAGAGAATGTTTAAAATCGAGCAAAGGATATCACTCCAGGCGTTTATTTTGAGGGAAAAAATACACAGGGCATTTTCGATTCTTACCGTGGAAAACAAGAAACCGATTGTCGAAATAGCGAAAGAATTCGGTTTTCGATCAGTTGAGGAGTTTAGCGCTGAATTTGAAAAACAATTTGCCATTGCCCCGCGAAAGTATAGAGATTTAAAAAAACCTCAAGGATTCTCAAATAAAAGAACTCCATAATTAAGTTTAAAGTTAAAAGTTAAAAAGAACGGTACAAGCCAAAAAACGAGAACAAAATGAAGAAGATCGATAAAGAAAACATCGAAGACATTATTTCTCTAAC
Organism: Candidatus Aminicenantota bacterium; assembly: GCA_023135565.1. Lineage (GTDB taxonomy): Bacteria > Acidobacteriota > Aminicenantia > UBA2199 > UBA2199 > JAGLQA01. Next base: position 8,347 of record JAGLSW010000938.1, read on the forward strand.
TCCCATGCAGGAAGGGATGCTCTTTTATTATTTGAAGAATCCCGCCGGCGATCTTTATTTCGAGCAATTGTCTCTTAATGTCCGCGGCGCGATCGACCTATCGGTCTTTAAGAAAGCCTGGGATTTCGTTACCCGGAACAATGAGATGCTGCGCACGGTGTTCCGCTGGCAGAAGGTGAAAGAGCCTGTGCAGATGGTGTTGAAAGAGCACCAACCGGAAATTAGGTATGATGATTTTTTATCGGACCCCCGGCATCCTGTCCCTGCTGTACTGCCGCGAAGCGGCTTAGAGGGTGCACCCGCCGGGTGCTTCGATTTAACGCAAGTGCCTTTCCGGGTTACACTGTGCAAAATAGAGGCAGAGCAATATGAAATGATTATCAGCAATCATCATATTCTTTATGATGGCTGGAGTAACGGTATTATTTTGCGGGAGTTTTTTGCTGCTTATGAGGTTTTGGCTGCCGGGAAAGAGCCGCAAAAACCTGTCAAAACGAAGTTTAAAGAGTACATAAAATGGCTAAAAGACCGGGATCAGGGCAAACAGGAGAAATTCTGGAAAGAGTATTTGGCCGGGTTTGATACATCTGTGGAACTATCGGTAAAGCAGCCCCGCGGCCGGGAAATTTCGGCAGTCGGAAATTTTAAAACCCGGTTGACTAAAGATTTCCGGGTCAAGTTGGAGGATTGTGCTAAGGAACACAAAGTCACCCCCGCTTCTTTGTTTTACAGCGCTTACGGCATCCTGTTACAAAAGTATAATAATAGCGCTGATGTGATTTTTGGCGCCACGACAGCGGGCAGAGCGGCGAAGATAAAGGGTATAGAGGATATGGTCGGGTTATTCATAAACACCCTGCCGCTGCGTGTAGAAAGCGAAAGTGGTGAGAAGATAGCTGACCTACTCAAAAAAGTCAATGAAGCAGTGCAAAAGCGGGAGCAGTATGAATCCACCCCGTTAGTGGATATAAAAGCGTACAGCCCCTTAGACAGCACAGAGGAGCTATTCGATTCCATCGTAGTGATAGAGAATTATCCCCTGGATGCAGCGGCGCTGCAAGGCAGCCGGTTGAGTATAGAGTCTTTTTCTATGTTTGAAATGACCAACTATGATCTTACCCTAACTATCGCTTTATCCGCAGAGATCGAAATAAATTTTATTTATAATGCCGGATTATTTCCAGGAGAAGTAGTGGAGCGGTTAGCCGCTCATTTTTGCGCCATATTGCAGGAGTTGATTGCAGCGCCCGGCAAAGAGATCAGTGCAGTGGAAATGTTATCCGGGCAGGAGAAGAAACAGTTATTAATCGAATTTAATTCTCGTGAAACCGATTATCCCGGTGATAAAACCATCCCACAGTTGTTTGCCCGGCAGGTAGAAAGATTCCCGGATAATATCGCTTTAGTGGGTTACAGATCAGCGGAAATAGAGCAAGTTCCGGGCGAAGTGCATGAACTAACCTATAAGCAATTGGATGAAGAAACAAACCTGTTGGCCGGTTACCTGCTTGAGAAAGGAGTAGGGGAGAATGAGTTGATCGGTATTTTGGCAGGCCGGACTATAGAGATGATAACCGGTATTTTAGGTATTTTAAAAACAGGCGCCGGTTATGTGCCCTTGAATCCCAAAGCCCCGGCAGAGAGGACGAAGTATATTCTCCAGGAGTGCAGTGTAAAGAAGCTGCTCACCACCCGCGCTATATTTAATAAAAGTAAGCAGCCGGCAAAATGGCCCGGCCAGGTGATTTTCTTAGACGATCTTGCCTCCGGCGGCCAGGGGGCGCTTTTTGAAAAAACTGCCCCCTGGACCCCCGCAAAAACTTTTGCTGAGAATACGGCTTATGTTATTTTCACCTCCGGTTCCACCGGCGAGCCCAAAGGAGTACCTATCAGCCACGCCAATTTTTGTCCTCTGATGCATTGGGGTTATGAGTTTTTAGGATTGGGTTCGCAGGACCGGGTAGTGCAGAATCTTTCTTATTATTTCGACTGGTCGGTCTGGGAAATATTTATTGCTCTCACTTCAGGAGCCGGTTTGTATATGGTGCGGGAAGACGTGATGCTCGATTCCCCAGCTTATATGGATTTTCTTAATGAAAACAAGATTACGGTCTTGTTTATTACTCCTACACAATTTCAGAGCCTGACCCACAGCGGTGCTGAATTATCGAGTTTGAAACACTTAGCCATAGGAGCCGAGAAGCTTACTTTAGATTTGGTACGGCGCGCTTTCGGCCTGGTGAGCGAGGACTGCCGCGTATACAACATGTATGGCCCCACCGAAGCTACTATAATGGCCGCCGTATTGGAAATAGATAAAACCAAATATGATTTTTACGAAAGGTTATCCGGCATCCCCATCGGCCCCCCTATTGCCAACAGCGATTTTCTAATTTTGGACAAAGATGGAAATCCTGTGCCTTTGGAAGTGCCGGGAGAGTTGTATATCGGCGGGGACAGCCTGTCTCGGGGTTATCTGAATCATCCGGATCTCACTACTGAAAAATTTGTTAATAGGTCGAATAAGTCCTATAGGACCAATTCTACCAATAACAACGCCCCAGTCACTCTTTATAAGACCGGCGATTTAGCTCGCTGGCTTGTTGACGGCACAGTTGAGTTTGTGGGCCGGATAGATTTCCAGGTGAAGATCAGGGGCTTCCGCATCGAACCCGGCGAGATAGAGAATAGGTTATTAAAACACGAAACCGTCAAAGAAGCATTTGTTATGGTCAGGCAGCAAAAGAGCGGAGAAAATTATTTATGCGCCTACATAGTTTCCGGTAGCAAGGAGCAGGCAGTAGGCAGTGAAGAGATGCGGGAATACTTATCTCATAAGCTGCCTGATTACATGATTCCCTCTTCTTTTGTATTTATAGAGTGGATGCCTTTGAATCCCAACGGCAAGATAGATATCAAAGCACTGCCCGCACCGGGAATAGGCGACAGCGGAAGCAAATATGCCGCCCCCCGTGATGAACTTGAAAAGAAGCTGGCAAATGTATGGTCGCAGGTACTCGGTTTAGAGCAGGATTCCGTAGGCATAGACGACAATTTTTTCCAGTCCGGCGGTCATTCCTTAAAAGCCTCGCGCCTGCTGGCGCGCATCCACAAAGAGTGTGACGTTGAAATCCCACTGGGAGAGATTTTCAGGACGCCCTCCATCCGGGACTTATCCGCTTATATTCGCGGCAGCGCGGGGATTAAATATACTGCTGTCGAAACGGCTCAAATGAAGGAGTATTATCCCTTGTCTCCGGCGCAGAAGAGGTTGTATATTTTGCAGCAGATGGAGAGTGACAATCGTGTCTATAACATGCCCGGCGTAATGTTGGTAGAAGGCCGGGTAGAGCTTGAGAAAATCGAACAGGTATTTTTACGATTGATAGAGCGTCATGAGAGTTTG
>JAGLSW010000939.1 GCA_023135565.1 Candidatus Aminicenantota bacterium
CCCCACGCGCGTGGGGCCACCGGAGGCAAAAAGGAGTAAACATGAAAAAAATATCCATTTTAGCTATTTTGTTTTTGGTTACAATCTCTCTCATCTACCCTGCACCCAAGGGCCAATGGGAGGTAGGCTTCCACTATTCTTACTGGTCGGTAAATATCATCGCCGATCCGCTGGAAGAAGCAATGGAAGACTCTATCGAAGGATTCGACCCGGCTAAAGGCAGCCTTGATTTCGAATCCAATGGGAACAATTACGGTTTTGAAGTAAGATTTTTTCCCGGTGGGAAGCAGGGTTCCTTTTCTCTCGGTCTTTCCTATGAACGAAATAATTTCAAAGGCGAATTGTCCGGTTCTTACCAGGAACAAGGCGGAGAAGTTAGAGCTGAGGGTTTTTTTGATCTGAGGCCCCACTCTTTCAATCTTAGCTTACGTTGGGATCTCTGGCCCTCTGCCAGGGTTCATCCTTACCTCGGTTTAGGTTTCGGCATCGGGCCTTTGGACGGTCTCCTCAGTTCGCGTATAATCACCACCTTTCCAGACGGCACGGTGATCGCGGAAGACGTTGAAGAAAAAACCTTAGAAGAAGTCCTAAACGAAGCGGAAGATGGTGGATTTTCTCTTTCTTTTTTCCCCATTATTCATCTCCACTTCGGATTGCGGGGTGAAATAGTCGATAACCTTTTCCTGTTGGCGGAATTTGCCCTTTATGACGGCTTGATTCTCAGGGGCGGCGTGTCTTACAGGTTTTAAGATTTCAGAGATCGAGAGAAACCGGGAGAAATCCAGGATATCCCAGGTCGAGGAAGGGTTCGAGAAAAGCCCGGGAGGTGCTTGAGAACTGTCAGGAAAAATTCACATGATCCGCTGAGAAAATTAAAAACTCCCGGTAGGAACTCGAAAAATAAAAAAATCCTATTTTTGTTTTTGACAGAAATCGAATTCAATGTTATATTATAGTGTTAAAAAATAACTGGAACGCCATGTAATGGCTTAAATATAAAGCAGCATAATAGTGGAGGTTTTAATGCCTGAGGGATTAGACATAGATGAAATCATCGATGTCGATGGTGACGTTCAATTAGCCACCCGCAAGACAACCAAAAAGCCCAATATGTATAAGGTCGTACTCTATAACGACGATTATACTACCATGGAATTTGTAGTGGAAATATTAATCACCATCTTTAATAAGCCCAGGACGGAGGCGGTGCGAGTTATGCTGGATGTCCATAAAAAAGGGAAAGGCATATGCGGCGTATATACCTATGATATTGCCGTCACTAAAGTCAACCGGGTGCACCGGTTTGCCCAGGTGTATGAATACCCACTCAAATGCGGCTGCGAGGAAGCTTAGAAGAAAAATGAAAGTAAATAACGAACTCAATAAAATAATTACCGCTGCTTTTGCGGAAGCGAAAAATCGCTCCCATGAGTATATTACCCCGGAGCATGTTCTTTATGCTTCGTTGTTTTCCAGCCAGGGGATCGATATAATTTCCAACTGCGGCGGTGACGTAGAGCGGATAAAAGAAGAACTGGAAAATTTTCTCAAAGGGGAAAACATCCCGATTGTCAAAGCCGTGGAACCGGTTCAATCGGAAGGATTCCAGAATGTGATCGAGAATGCCATGCTGCATGTTGCGTCTTCGGGGAAAGGAGAACTCGACTTAGGAGATGTATATGCGGCATTGTTTTACGAAAAAGAGTCCTTTGCCGTCTCTTTTTTAGAACAGGAAGGCATTACCCGGTACGGTATTTTGAACTATATTTCTCACGGCGTTTCGGCAGCCCCCGAGCCCGAATTAGTGGCCCAGGAAGAACAAAAAGAGGCGGAACTGGCGGAACCGGAACAAAAAGAGAAAAAGAAGAAAAAAAAGTTCCTGGACGTCTACACCACGGAACTCACCGCAAAAGCGGCGTCAGGTGAGATAGACCCTGTTATCGGCCGGGAAGACGTAATAGAAAGGACCATGCAGATTTTGTGCCGCCGTTTGAAGAACAATCCCGTGCATGTAGGCGAGCCGGGTGTAGGGAAAACAGCCATCACGGAGGGATTGGCCATCCGCATCGCCGAAGGAAATGTGCCCGATCCCATCAAAGGCTCGAAAATTTACATGCTGGATATGGGCGGTTTGTTGGCTGGGACGAAATACAGGGGCGATTTTGAAGAGCGCATGAAACGTGTGTTAAAGGAGCTGTTGGAAGAAGACAATGCCATTCTTTTTATAGATGAAATTCACAATGTAGTCGGTGCCGGCGCTGTATCCAGCGGTTCCATGGACGCCTCGAATATTTTAAAACCGGCGCTTGCCTCCCGCAAGCTGCGCTGCATCGGGTCTACCACCTATGAAGAATACAAAAAATATTTTGAGCGGGACCGCGCTTTATCGCGCCGTTTCCAGAAGATAGATATTTCCGAACCCGGTGTAGACGACACCATCGACATACTCATGGGGCTGAAGGAGTATTACGAAGATTATCACGGAGTCACCTATACCGACGAAGCGCTTAGAACCGCTGCCGAGCTGGCCGAAAAATACATAAACGACCGTTTCCTGCCCGACAAAGCCATAGACGTCATCGACGAAGTGGGTGCTTTTACCCGCATGAACCGGGACAAAGGAGACCGGGAAAGAGTGAAAATCGACAAGGAAGAGATCGAAAAAGTGGTGGCTAAAATTGCCCGCATACCGGAACGCAGCGTATCCGAATCGGAGAATATAAAACTCAAAAAATTAGAAGAAGAATTAAAGAAAGAAATCTTCGGTCAGGACGAAGCCATCAAACATGTAGCCGAAGCCATCAAGCGGGCGCGAGCCGGTTTCCGCGAACCGGACAAACCCGTAGCCTCGCTGCTTTTTGTCGGCCCCACCGGCGTAGGCAAAACCGAACTCAGCCGCCAATTAGCCGGGAGCCTGGGTGTTACGCTGCACCGTTTCGACATGAGCGAGTACCAGGAGAAACATACGGTAGCCCGGTTGATCGGAGCGCCCCCCGGTTATGTAGGTTTCGACCAGGGTGGACTTTTGACTGAAGCCATCAGGAAGACTCCTCACGCCGTGCTTTTATTGGATGAAATAGAGAAAGCCCATCCCGATATATTTAATACCCTTTTACAGATCATGGATTACGCTACCCTGACGGACAATACCGGCAAGAAAGCCGATTTCAGGAATGTTATCATTATTATGACCTCCAATGCCGGCGCCAGGGAGTTGGGTCATTTGAGAATCGGATTCGATGAGAAAACCGTGGACGCCGGCGCCATTAATGAAGCGGTGGACAAGTTTTTTTCGCCTGAATTCCGCAACCGGTTGGATCGTATCGTTACTTTCAACCAGTTGGATGAGCATTTAGTACTGCGCATCATCAAGAAGAATATCGAGGAATTCAAGAAACTGCTGGAAGAGAAGAACATCACCCTGGAAGTATCGACGAAGTGTTACAAATGGTTGGCAAAGAAAGCATTTTCTAAACTTTTCGGCGCTCGCGAAGTGGCCCGGACTATAGAGGAGAAGATCAAATCCTATTTCGTTGATGAAGTGCTATTCGGGAGATTAGCCAAAGGCGGGAAAGTGTTGGCCGACATAAAAGATGACGATGTTATTTTTAAACCCCGTGACACGGGGAACCGATGAGGAGCGCTTCTCTTTAATCCCAAGTTTACCACCTAAATCCCCA
>JAGLSW010000094.1 GCA_023135565.1 Candidatus Aminicenantota bacterium
GCGTGTGAGCGCTTTTGCTTCTCACTAATCAAAAGTTTTGATCAAACTTTTTCAAAAGTTTGGCTCTCGGCAGGGCCGCCGGAGGCAAGAACGCTTTTGCTTCTAAATCTACGGAGGCAAAAAAAGGAATTCAATAAAATGTTATACAAAATTACAAAAAGAATTACTATTGTGGCTGCGATTTTTGCTATAATCATCAGCCTGTTATTGATTATCAATTTTATACAGACAAAATCTATCGACCCTTTGAACAGCAGAGCCATCTCTTTATTGATGCAAAAGCTTCAAGAAAGCCCCGGCGATACGGCATTAAAAGAAGAAATTCGGGCGCTGGATTTACTGGCCCGCAAAGCCTATTTTACCTATCAATGGCAGGTACGTACCGGCAGTATTTTGCTTTTCGTATTTGTGCTGGTTTTCCTGAGTGGTTTAAAATACATGAGTTCCTTAAAATCCCGACTGCCCGATTTGAGCGATGCCCCCGCCGCGGACGAAACCTGGGAAAACAAATTATTGTCGCGCAGATATATTATTTTTTGCGGGTTAGGTTTGTTTGTGCTGGCCTTTGTGCTGGGCATATTGTCGGAAAGCGAGATGAAGAATTTCGGCCTGGAAAAAACAAAAACAGTGACTGCCGGGGACTTTCCCACTATCGAAAAAATAAGGGAAAACTGGCCTGCTTTTCGCGGCCCGGAAGGGAACGGTATTTCCTACCACACCGGGGTGCCCACAGAATGGGACGGCAAATCGGGGAAAAACATAGCCTGGAAAATCCCCAACCCGCTGCCCGGTTTTAATTCGCCTATTTTATGGGCGGACAGGCTTTTTCTTTCCGGCGCCGATAAGAAGACCCAGGTAGTGTATTGTTTCGACGCCGCTTCGGGGCAGGCTCTCTGGCAGACCGCATTGAACGACGTCCCCGGGACCCCTGCAAAAAAGCCGAAAACCTCGGACGACACAGGTTATGCCGCCCCCACCATGACCACGGACGGCAAGCGGGTATTTGCTATTTTTGCCACCGGGGATATTGCCTGTTTGGACTTTGCCGGGAAACGAGTCTGGGCGAAAAACTTAGGCTTGCCCAAAAATCATTATGGGCATTCTTCGTCTCTTTTGTTGTACCGGGATGTGCTGCTGGTGCAGTTCGATCACAGCCGGGGAGGGCGTCTGATCGGTTTGCAAGCGAACACAGGCGTCCAATTATATGATACGCCGCGGGACGTGGAACTTTCCTGGGCTTCGCCTATAGTGGTGAACAGCGGCAGTCGGGCGGAAGTGATACTCACAAGCAATCCTTTTGTGATGTCTTATGATCCGCGCACCGGCAAGGAGTTATGGCAGGTGGAATGCATGTTCGGCGAAGTGGCCCCATCGCCTGCTTATGCCGGCGGCATGGTTTACGCAGTAAACGAAAACGCAATTTTGGCCGCCATTAAGTTAGGAGACAAAGCCGCTTTGGCCTGGGAGTATGACGACGATCTTTCCGAAGTAGCCAGTCCCGTCGCCACGGAAGAGTTTGTAATCATGGCGTCGAGTTATGGTTCGGTGACCTGTTTAAGGGGTAAAAGCGGTGAAAAGTACTGGGTACATGAGTTCGATCATGGATTTTATTCGTCGCCTATCCTGGTTGGCGATAATGTGTATTTGATGGACATGAACGGAGTGATGTTTATTTTCAAAGCCGCCAAAGAATTCGAGATGGTGGGCAAAAACGAATTAGGAGAGAAAGCCGTAACGATTCCCGCCTTTTCTAATGGCCGTATTTATATTCGGGCGGAGAAGCATCTCTTCTGCATCGGCAGCGAAAGGGGTGAATAAAAAAAAGTCGGTAAACGGAAAGGGGACAGGCAAGAATCGACCAGTTTGGGAGAAAAGGGGCTGCTTTATTAAGCGACTTTTTTTCCAGTATTACGAATGTAATCCGGGAAAGTTAAAGGCTCGGCTTTGTCCGGGAAAAAATGAAGCTCTATCCGGGAAGAAAATTGATCCTGGATATGGAAAAGAATCCTGGCAAAATCTTTTAGAGAATAGGTCTCATAGTTTTTTATATATAAAGCAATATCGATATCGCTGTCCTCGGTAAAGTTCCCGGTAGTAATAGAACCGAATAGAAAGATATCCGAAATATCCACTCGTTTCTTTAAATAAGCGATAACCTTTTCTATAACAGCGTTTTCTTCAACCATTTAATCACTTCCTTTGTTTCATTTAAAATCTCTTCGGCACGTTTTTTGTTGTTAATCTCAGCCATTTTATCGATGTCTTCAGGATACCTGGATTGAATATAATAGAGTGAAAGCTCAGATAAGAATTCAAGATAACCGTCCGGGAAGAGTGTTTTGTCGATCTTTTCAGCCAATCGAAATAAATTATGGATACGCGGTGGAAATTCTCCTTTATTTTTCAAGAATATTGCCTTTAGATATTTTTCAACACTCTGCCGGCACATAAATATTGTGTATTTCCATCTTTTTGAACGAAACATAATATCAGCCGTTTCAATATCTTCCTTACCTTGCGCCAACCAATGTTTAACACGCTTGTCTCTTAGTGAATCTTCCATAGAGTATTTATATAGAATTCTAAACTAAAAGTCAACATTTTTTTCCAATTTTCGGGAGTGTAAAATATTCTGTGTAAATATTAGAATTGTGGGGATCAGGTCTTGCCAGGGTGTCCGAGAACTATCGGGACGCACATGTGCGGCCCCTACAGGTATCGTTATCAGCGCTTTTTGTCTTCTAAAAAACATAAAATTTTGCATTCTCGGTCAACCTGTTACATGTTAACCTGTACGCCAGCCTAAAGGCCGCTTCCCGGAATTTCCGGCGGGGTTCGCTGCAGCCCCGTGGCACGGGGAGCCTATAAGCGGCTGTGCCGCAAGAAGCAGCGTGTGAGCGC
>JAGLSW010000940.1 GCA_023135565.1 Candidatus Aminicenantota bacterium
TGCGCACGGGGTTAGAATCAAAAGCGCTCACCCGCTGCCCCCCTTTGCCGCGAAGCGGCTTATCGCCCCCCCACGCGAGTGGGGCTGTCGGGATCTCGGGGCTTTAACTGGTAAACCCGCGCGTCATTATTATATATCACACCGATCTGGGCGCTGGGCATTTCATCTTTGAATGTGCCGTCTTTTTGTTCTACACCACACTTCTGGATCCAGGCGCCGCAGTCGATCAACGCAAAAAACCCGGGCGGATCATCGATATTGTCAACCACAATGCGGGCATGATGAGTATGACCGATAACCGCGAAATTTAATTTCCAACCGGTTTCATCGTCGATCATTTTCGCAAACGCCTTTGCTTCCTTGCCGAACCTGATGTCATCCGAATTCTTATTGTCTTTTACATAGATAACATTAAAATTGCCCTTTGGGAGATCGTCGTTGCTTTTCATCGCTCTCAGCGCACGAAAGTAACGTTGAGGCTGTATCCCGTCTTCGTATCGATTCTTACCGTGATTCCGCATTTGCAAATCCCTTAACCCTTCCACATCGATAGTATGCCCTTTCGTAAAGGGACCGAAATAATGAACCGCCAGGTGCTTAATCGTCTCCGGCATATCTGCTTCGAAACTATCTAAAATATCACCGTGAATCGTAAAAGCCACCGGGCAAAGATTTTTCCTGATAGGGAAGTAATAATATAACTCATCGTTGACATAATTCTCGATGTTATGAATATCGAAATCATGATTCCCCAGTATGAACTGCACGTCTAATTCGGGGGAACGCATCAGGGTATAAAGCTCAGAACGGTCTTCTTCCATCTTTTCCACATAAGATTGCAATTCCAGGTCCGCTTTTTTCTTTCCCCAATATACAGGTATCTCCCGCCACAGATCGAAAAAATCGCCCAATTGATAAACCGTCACTTTGTTATCTTTCCCGGTGTTATGTTTGAACTTTTTGATTTTCCCGACCAGTTCGACCAGTAGATCGTAACAGTTGGAATGATATTTATAGGCTTTTTCCCGCTCCCTATCCAACAGGTGGATATCCGGGATAAATATACGCATGTCTCTGCCGCTGAATCCCAATTTATCGGTTTTCAGCCGGGCTACTAAGTAAACCTCAGCGATTTCATTCAACCGGTTGAAGAATTTTTGATGCATATCGGGCAGATCGCCTGTTTTAATTCCCGGTTGTTTGCAAACATGTTTGACGTATTTTTTCTCTTCCTGGTCTTTTTTATCTTCTTTGATCTTGCCGTAATGCTGCAAGGTTTTTGATGGGGCTGTGGTAACCAGTAATTTTATAATTTTCAGGTTTTTGCTGCACGGTTTCACTTTCTCCATATAAAAAATCCACCAGTACTGCCCGTCGGTGACACACAGCGGGCTCGGCGCCGGCGGCTTCTCCAACCGGGCGTCGATCAGTTGATAAATGATCGATTTGTGGAACCAGGGTTCCAGGTCGGGAGAGATCGTATCCATCCTGCCGCTTTTCCTGAAACTATTAGTGCAAAGAAAACATTCGTCGGAGAGCAGGTCAAAAAGTCCTTTATAATACTGCCTTGCGCCGGCATCCACATAATCGTCGATACTCAGGTCACCGCCTCTTTCTAAAAAAGAAAGAACAGCTTCCCGGCCTTCGGCATTTAAAGGCAGCGTTACCGGCCCAACCCGGGAATCAGCCTCCCGGACGGTTACAAACGAAATGTTGTACGTGGGATTGAGCTTCGTGCACCCGCTGTGAAATAATATAATCCCTACAGCGAAAAGCAAAAATCCACCTTTTAATAAACTGAGTTTTTTTAGCCTCATATTATACCTCCTTTAAGCATAATTGTACGGGGGTGCGGCGCACCCAGCCTAT
>JAGLSW010000941.1 GCA_023135565.1 Candidatus Aminicenantota bacterium
AATGGATAAAAAGAGAATTGCTGTTAGATGAGTAAGTTTCTTGACTTTCCCTTTTTTATTTCGACATTCAATGTTCGATATTATATATGTTTTTGTCTCCAATACTTTCGATATTTTGGTAGACAAAAAAATTCTAAGCTGATATAATGCGTTCAAGAGGACAGCACAGAGGGGGACGCCGTCCCCAGCCAATAAGCTGCTTCGCAGCAGGGCTAATGAAGGAGTTAGCATTGAGTAAGAAATGGGTGCCGCCGTTTGTTGAAGAGGAAAGGCTCCGTAAAGAGAAAGAAAAGATTCGCAAAGAAGCCATGAAAATGAGTGAACTCAAAGGCCTAAAAGAGGGAAAGAAAGAGATGGCAAAAAAAGCATTGTCCCTCAAAACCCGCTCTGCCACAGGCTTGCCACGCTTTGCCACACTTCGCCACTTTTCCCGAAAATGACGTGGCAATGCGGGTTTTGAGGAAGTTTCCGTTTAGCGGAATCGAAATCGGTCTTCTGAACACCGCTGTCGATCTTCTGAGCATCAAGTCGGTGTTCGGAACATCGACATCGCTCCGTCCATTCAGCATCTCCGGGAAAAAGGGGAATTGTTAGGAAATCATAAAATAAGGAGATAAGCAAGAGACGTTTTCTTTTTGCCTTCGGCGATCCCACGCACGTGGGGTGCCGTTAAGCCGCTGCGCGGCAAGAAGCAGGATACCCGAAACTCGAAACAAATTCCGATTTCGTGTTTAAAGAAAATGCCGCCCCCGTGGTTGTGGGCCGCCGCGCCGTGGGCTTGAATTATACTGAAAATTCCGGTACAATTACGTATTAATGCCCACCGCGAAAATTATGCCGCATACGAAAGACAAAAAAAACAAAATGCCCGGCCTCCTAAAACAGGGACTTATACTGCTGCTTTTTCTTACTTTTTTAATTGCGAACCTTCAAGCCCGGGGCGAAGAACAACAAGACCTGGAAGAAGTAAATCTCTACCTGCGCTGGCACCACCAATTCCAGTTTGCCGGGTACTATGCCGCCGTCAAAAAAGGTTACTACCGGGAAGCAGGACTAAAAGTGAATATCATCGAACGCATTCCGAAAAAATTTGCTTTCGAAAAGGTATTGGAAAATTCACCCGGCAGCTACGGGGTTTCCAATTCGATGCTCTTGATGCAGCGGCTGCAGGGCAAACCGGTAGTGGTTCTGGCCGCTATTTTCCAGCACTCGCCCGTCATCTTGATCTCCCGTAAGGAGAAAGGAATCAATAACGCCTGGGACTTAAGAGGAAAGCGAGTTATGATGCCGCTTAAGTTCCGCAGCGCTGAAATCTGGGCTGCCTTTCGCAGTGAAGGTATCGATATAAACCTGATCGATGTAGTTGAGGGAGTGTTTTCTCCGGAAGATTATTTAGATGAGAAGAATGATGCCATCGCCGGTTATATAACCGATCAACCTTTCTTTTATATGGCCAATGGAATCGATATCAACTACATAAAACCTTCGAATTCCGGCATCGATTTTTATGGCGACTGCCTGTTTACCGACGAAAAAGAATTGGCAGAACATCCCGAACGGGTTGAAGCTTTCCGGGCCGCCAGTTTGCGAGGTTGGGGCTATGCCATGGACCACACCCGGGAGATAATCGATTTAACCGCGGCTGAGTACGGGTCGTCGCACTCTAAAGAGCATCTCTGTTATGAAGCCGAAGCCATGCACAATTTGATCCTTCCTGAACTGGTCGAATTGGGCCGCATGAATCCCGGCCGCTGGGAGCATATTGCCGACACGCTTGTACAACAAAAATTGGCAAAACCGGGCTACTCCTTAAAAGGATTCATATACGATCCTGAAGAACGCAGGGACCGCACCTGGATTATGAGGGGCATCGGTTTGATTGCCCTTATCGCTATCGCGGCTATTTCAGTAATTTCTTTCCTTTTGTCTTTCAATAAAAAACTGAAAAAAGAAGTAGAAGTTCGCCGCCGCACCGAAGAGAAACTCAGGGCAGCCAATGAAGAGGCCCTGAGCGCAGCCCGGGCAAAATCGGAATTCCTGGCCAAAATGAGTCATGAAATCCGTACGCCCATGAACGGCGTGATCGGTATGGCCGGTCTGCTGACCAATACGAAATTGGACGCGGAACAGTTGGAATACGTAGAAACGATTCATGCCAGCGGCGCCAGCCTGCTGCGCATCATTAATAATATCCTCGATTTCGCTAAGATCGAATCGGGAAAAATGGAGATCGAAGCGGAGGCTTTCGAGTTAAAAGCCTGCGTAAAAGAGGTGCTCCAGGCCCTTAAAGAAAAAGCGACGGAGAAAAAAATCTCCCTGCGCAGTTTTTTCGATGCCGCGGTTCCCGGTTATATCCAGAGCGATTTTACCCGTTTGAAGCAGGTCTTGATCAATTTAGTCAATAATGCCGTAAAATTTTCGGAGAAAGGCGAAGTTTTAGTCTCGTTGGGCTGTAATTCGGTGCAGGAAAACACTGCCGAACTGCAATTTTCCGTCAAAGATGAAGGCATCGGTATAGCGGCGGAAAGAATGGCGGACCTGTTCCAGGCTTTTGCGCAGTTGGATTCTTCTACCACCCGGCAGTATGAAGGCACAGGCCTGGGGCTGGCTATCAGCAAACAGTTGGTGGAACTTATGGGCGGTAAAATTTGGGTAGAAAGCACACCCGGTTCCGGTTCCATCTTCTTTTTTACCATCAAAGCCCCTATAGTTAGCGATGCCGCTCAAATAGACCGGGAAAACGGGTTAAAAAAAGAGAAGCCGGAATTAGTAAAGGCGGCAGAAGACTTCCCTGCTGCTTTCCTGGACATCCTGGTAGCGGAGGATAACACCGTTAACCAGAGATTAATTCTCCGGCTTTTAAAGAAGATGGGTTACAATGCGCACCTGGCGAAGAATGGCTTCGAAGTTCTCGAAGCCTTAGAAAAGAAGTCTTATCCTTTAATTTTGATGGACATCCAGATGCCCGGCATGGATGGTGTGGAAGCCGCCGCGAAAATTTTAGAAAAGTATGAAAACCGTGACAGGCCGCGGATTATTGCGTTAACAGCCAATGCGCTTAAAGGGGATAAAGAGAAATATCTCGAAATGGGCATGGACGATTATATTAGCAAGCCCATCGAAATCGCTGAATTCAGGAAAAAGATGATCAAGTGGACCCGGGTTTAAAGCAAAAAAAAATCGGGGCGGAACAGGAGGCTAAATGGCGGATTTATCGAAATTGTACGATGCAGTAGTAGCAGGCAGGATCGAAGCGGCCGGGACGCTTACCCGGCGGGCTTTAAGCGGCGGCAGCGCCCCCGGCACGATTCTCAACGAATCCCTGGTGCCTGCCATGGCGGAAGTAGGCGCCCGGTTCGGCAGGAATGAATATTACATCCCCGACATGCTGATTTCGGCGGAAGCCATGAAAACCGCCATGGGAATTTTGCAGCCTGCACTGGTAACTGCCGGGGTGGAACCCGTAGGCAGCGTGGCTATCGGCACGATAAAAGGCGACCTCCACGACATCGGCAAAAACCTGGTGGCAGCCATGCTGGAAGGCAATGGTTTCCAGGTCTTTAACTTAGGGATGAATGTGGCGCCGGAGCAATTCGCCGCCGCGGTAAAAGAGCACGAAGTTGACCTGATTGCCATCTCCGCGCTGCTCACCACCACCATGATAAACATGAAAGAAGTTATCGACATTTTAGACCGGGAAGGTCTTAGGGAGCAGGTAAAAGTCATCATCGGCGGCGCCCCGGTAACGCCGGATTATGCGGAAAAAATCGGGGCTGACGGATTCAGCGATAATGCCAACGGCGCCGTCAACCTAACCAAACAACTAATTTCCGGCAGCGGAGAGCGATTATGAATTCTAAAGAACGTATCCTGTGCGCTTTAAATCACCGCGAACCTGATCGTGTGCCTATTGATTTTTCGGGTCATCGTTCTTCGGGCATATCCGCCGTCCTGTACCCCAAATTGCGGGCTTTTTTGGGTTTACCGCCCCGCCCCGTGCGGGTTTACGACCCCATCCAGCAAATGGCCATCGTCGATGAGGACATGCTGGATATTTTCGGCATCGACACCATCGAATTGGGACGCGGTTTTGCTTTGAAAAAAAAAGACTGGGCCCCCTGGACGCTGCCCGGCGGCGGGCCATGTTTGATGCCGGTATGGGCGCTGCCGGAACGGGAAGAGGGGCGCTGGGTTTTCCGTAGTAAATCGGGCCGGATCATCGCGCATATGCCTGATGGAACGCTTTATTTCGAGCAAACTTATTATCCTTTTTTTGAAGAAGATAATTTGGACAAATTAGGAGAAGCCTTAGACGAATGTATGTGGAGCGCCATTGCCTCGCCCCCCGGCCCTTTAGTGAGCGGTCCCGGCGGTGAACGTCTGTTGAACGACGGAGCGCGGCGGCTGCGCGAGAGCACGGACCGTGCGATTATCGGGCTTTTCGGCGGCAATTTGTTTGAATTGGGGCAATTTCTTTTCCGCAATGACAGGTTCCTGATGCTGCTGGCTTTAGAACCGGGCAAGGTTTATGATTTCTTAGACCGTCTCACCGCCCTGCACTTAGAAAATCTTGAAAAGTATCTTAGCGCAGTAGGTGAATACATTGACGTCATTGTTTTCGGGGACGACCTGGGTATGCAGACCGGCGCGCAGATTTCGCCGAAAATGTACCGTCAATTTTTCAAACCCCGGCACAGTAAGATGTGGCTGCGGGCCAAGGAACTGGCCGATGTAAAAGTGATGCTGCACTGCTGCGGCGGAGTACGTCAACTGCTGCCTGATCTTATCGAAGCCGGGTTGGATGCCATTAACCCCGTGCAGGTTTCCAGCCGCGGCATGGACCCCGAAGAATTAAAAACCGAATTTGGGGACAGGCTGGTATTTTGGGGCGGCGGCTGCGACACGCAGCATGTACTGCCGCTGGGTACGCCGGACGAGGTGCGCGATCATGTGCGCCGCCAGGTGGATATTTTCAAGAAGGGCGGCGGATTTGTTTTTCAGCAGGTGCATAATATTTTAGCCAATGTGCCGCCGCAGAATGTAAAAGCAATGTTCGAAGCGATAAACGAATAAACCTCCGCCGGCCCCACTCGCGTGGGGAGGCGATAAGCCGCTTCGCGGGGGGGCGGCGCCCCCAGCCGATAAGCCGCTTCGCGGCAGCAGCCGGTGACCGGCGTTTTAGGGTTTGCGAACGCATCGTTCATCAAAAGTTTTGTTCAAACTT
>JAGLSW010000942.1 GCA_023135565.1 Candidatus Aminicenantota bacterium
CAACTACGTATAAATCCTCGATCATACTCTGGCCGATAAAGTTTTGATAGAAAACCTTTTCCGCTATAACATTCAATTCGTCCACCAACCTCAAAACCAGGGCAATCAGGGGAAACTGTAACAAATACATAAATATGTTATTCATCCACTGTTTGCCTATGTGCCGTAATTCTTCGGACATAAAAAACGGGATGAAGAAAGGCCCCACTGCCACCACCAGTTCAAAACCCATATACACGGCCAGCACGATCACATCCACTACGATAAATGCTATGATCGATATTAAATAGGCAAGGATGTATGCGATACCCATCCCGATCAATTTGAAGGGCAGCGTCACGATACCGACAAAGGGATTTATTTTTATCGAACTCCATAATTCTGAGAATAATTTCGTAGATGGTTCTATGCTGATATTTATTCTCCCGAAATTGCTGTATATGTATTCGCAAAATGTGTAACCGTACTTCTTTAGTTCCCACGTCAATTCAGGATAGGCTGCATATAAAATCGCTAAAAATACATATAAATACAGCTTCTTGTCGAGGTTGAATCCCCTCCCGGAAGAGGCTTCTATGCCGCTCTTGATGAATTCCACGGCAATAAACATGACAAAAAATGCCAGACCTATTTTCGACAGGAAATGACACCCCAACATTATCTCTTCCTGGATAACCGCTAAAATCTCTTTAATCGGAAGCATTTCTTTTCACCTCATTATATTCGATATATAAATTCACGTTTCGTATCTTCTTGACTTCCTTTTTCAGGAGCTTTTCCATTTGGTTTTTCTCGAGCATTAACTGCTCCAACTTCTGTTCCAACACTTCGATCTTTGCCCTGGCAATGGCAAAATAAAGTCTCGTGACATCCACCACCTTTTTCTCTTCCGCCTCGTTTTCCGGCGAACCGAAAGCAGGAATAATCACATCTTTGAACTCATCCTGGAGACGCGCCCGCTCCTGCTGGAATTCCCTCATCATTTTGAGCAGGTCGAATTCGTTCTGCAACTCTTTATTATCCTCTTTGCGCAGCGCCAGCACCTTATCGGCATACTCCCTGAATTTTTCCTTTGTCCTGTACAGCCAGCCTTCGGTGATATAGCTGAAATCCGAAATTTCCGGGTACTTATCTTCTATCCTGCCGTCTTTGTGGTAGAGATCGCCCCACATGTCTTTGTTCAAGAAGTCGAAAAAAAAGGGGTTGCGTTCATATTGACCGGGCACGGTTTTCGGGAAATAGGTGATGGCCCAGAACAGCGTCTCACTTTTATAGAGTATCCCTCTCATGGACCTGATGTAATCATCTTTGATGCCGATTATATCTTTATAGACTTTAATCTCACCCAGGTATTTTGCCAGTATATCGGACAAATGCCTGATTACCTTTCCTGTTGCAAGTATATCGTGGACAGGGATTGCAGCCCGGATATGACCGCTTACTGTCACCAGCAGCAAAATTATGAATATCTTCTTTAGTTTGGTTATATTATTCATTGCTTTTTGCTCCTTACACTCCTGTTTACCGCCCGGTTGTAATTGACCATATTCCAGGTTTCCTGTTTGAGTAAAAGCGTCATCATGACCCGGCGGTTGAAATTCAAAGTTAGATTCAAGCGGGCGTTCATCAATTCTAAGTTCGCGATCAAGGCAATCAATTTCCCCACATGATTGCCCCGGGAAAACTCATACAACCGGTTGGTGAACAAATTGACCTGCATGATATGTTTCCTGTAGGCCGACCGCATCAATTTGAGATGTTCTCTCAGGTTTTCCATTTCCTGGATTTTTTCCTTCATAGAGGCGATCATTTTGTCGGCATATTCCCGGTGCTCCGGCCTGTTTTTATAAAGATATGATCCCGTGATATAGCTGAAATCCAGCAGTTCAGGAAAGACATCCGCCAGATCGATGTCTGTTTGCCAGAGCCGCCACCAGGGATCGTTCTTGAATTTATCCATCAGGTAGGTGCTGTGCAAAATCATCCACAACATATCTTTGGCGCTGACCAACTGGTTTCCCTTAATAGCAGCATAGATGTTCCTGAAAAATTCTTTCGTCTCCTGCTCTATTCTTTTAATTGTCCTGATGGTCTCGATTATCTCCGCCAGTTTCAGCATTTTGGCATAATGGGCGATATTATCCTCTATAGCCTTCAATGCATCATGAACCACAATAAAACCTCTTACCCGGGGCGGCGATAAAAACGCCAGGACAATCATTATGAATACTAATGCTGCTGTTATAGGTCTTCTACGTTTCACGTCTTACCTCCTGTAAATATTTCTCCAGCGTTAGCTGTTTTTGCCGCAAAGCGGCTCATAGGCTCCCCGCGCCGCGGGGTACCTCCTGTAAAATATTCAGCTAACTTTTTCAATCTTTCTTCTAAATCCAGGCTGCCCCCGGTGATCTCGACAAATCTTTTAATGGTTTCGATATAGTTGCCGCCGCATTCGGCTTTTAAACGGTTTCGATATTCCCTTTCCCGGGGGTGGGAGGTGGCAATCACATTGGTCCAGGGGCCGGTGACAGGTCTCAACACCCGCGTACCACCGCCTTTCGACACCAGCAAAAATTCCCGCCGCGCTGTATCCAACGACTCATAAAGTTCTTTTTGATAGGCGGTGAGTTTTAAGGCTTTCAACGCATGATCGATCTTCAACTGGCGACCGAACAGTAAAAACTTCTGGATGTTCTCGAATAAACCCTTCGACCAGTCGATCAGGTTCCCTTCTTTATCTGTCTTTATGGCATCGTTGATACTCTGGAAATTCAAAATCATACACAGGTTGTGTTTCCGGCCCTGGCGGATGTACCTGTCCAT
>JAGLSW010000943.1 GCA_023135565.1 Candidatus Aminicenantota bacterium
CACGCTGCCTCTTGCGGCGAAGCAGCTTATCGCCTCCCCGTAAGCACGGGGTCCACGTCGTGGGGCTGCGGGTTCAAGAAAGGGGAAACAAAAAAGTAAAAGTAGTGCCTCGATCAGGCCGGCTGTCTACGTCGATTTTTATATCGTGAATGTCGGCGATCCATTTGACGATAGATAATCCTAAACCGGTGCCTCCGCTTTCCTTAGAGCGCGACTTATCAACTACGTAAAAACGGTCGAAAATCACAGGCAAAGCTTCCGGGGGAATACCGATGCCGCTGTCTGTAACCGTTAATAGCGCTGCTTCCGCCTCTTTTTTCAAAGCGATTTTTATGGCGCCTCCGGGCTGGGTATAACGAATGGCATTGTCGATCACATTGGTCACCATGCGCTCGATCAAAGTACGCTTGCCGGTAAAAGTCACCGCAGCCATATCCTCTGCTTCCATAGGGATTTCTTTTCCCGCGGCCGCGGGGATAAATTTATCAACCACTTCCTGCACGGTTTCATGCAGCGGGAAATCCTCCAGCACCATCTTATTGTGAACCGAACGCGCCCGGGAAAGCAGCAGCAGGTCGTCGATAATATTTTCCATTTGTTGGGTCTCTTCCAGGATGCTGCCCAGTATCTCCCGGTACTCTTTTTTGTCTCTATCTTTTCTCAGGATGACTTCTACTTCTCCCCGGATAATGGTTAAAGGGGTGCGCAGTTCATGGGACACGTCGGCGGAGAACCGGCGAATCTTATCCACCGAACCTTCTAAGCGGGCGATCATGGAGTTAAAGGTATCTACCAACTGGCCGATCTCATCCCGGCGCCCGCCGGACTCGATGCGCATGGAAAGATTTTCGGCGCTGATTTTTTGCGCTGTCTGCACCACGCTTTTGACCGGCCTTAAGGCCCGGCGAATAATAAAACTGCCGCCGATACCCACCAGCAGCAGCAGGAAAGGCCCGCCTAAGATCAAGATAATAAACAGGCGCCGCTGGGCATTAATGGCGTTCTCCAATGATAATCCCACCTGGATGACAACATAACTCCTGCCCCGGAAAAGGGTGGTTCTTAAGGGAGAGGGTGAAAGAGGTGCGGCCTGCATGGTCAGGTACAAAGGATTGTCCCTCCCCTGCTCCCTGGCTTTTAGATACAACACTTTCTCTAAATGGAAGCCCTCACCTGTGATATTGGCGGAATGGAGAAATTCCCAGGTTTTGTTCCTGGGGTTCTCTTTGCGCTCATCAGGCATTAATACCACCTGGATAAAAGGTTGGCACATTTTGAACTGTTCTTCGGCTTTACGCAGGGCATCTTGCCAGGTGACCCCTTTTTTGCTCCACCATATTCTATAGGTTGTGGTGGCGATCCGGTTGAGTTTTTTCTCCAGGTCGTCCATCAGGCTGTACCTGAAACGCTCGAATAAAAAAAATCCGCCCAGCGTAATAATAATGATCAAAATTACCATATACCAGATGGTAAGTTTGAAACTTAATGATTTAAATGTCATGGCTTTCTTCTATTTTGTAACCGTGCCCGCGAACCGTTTGGATTAGATTCCTGCCGCTGGGCCGGTCGATTTTTTCCCTTAAACGGTTAATGTACACGTTGACGATGTTCCGGTCTCCCGCATAACTCATGTCCCAGACATGTTCTACGATCCTGGTGGGACTCAGCACCCGCCCCTTGTTTCTCAGCAGGTACTCCAATAACGAATACTCTTTGCCGGTTAGTTCCACTGCTTGACCGGACAGGGTAACAGTGCGCTTCACCGGGTCCATTTCTAAGTCCCCTGCTTTTAAAACACCGGTTTTGTACTCCTGGCTGCGACGCATCAAAGCACGAATCCGGGCCAGCAGCTCATCGAAAGAAAAAGGTTTGGTGAGGTAATCGTCCGCTCCTTCGGAAAGACCGCTGATTTTGTCTTCGATAGAGTCTAAGGCGGTGAGCATGATAATCGGTGTAAGCACCGATTTTCCGCGCAGTTCGCGGCACACCGTTACGCCGTCTTTGCCCGGCAGCATGATATCTAATATAATCACATCATACTCGTTGACCGAGGCATAATAAAGGGCGTCATTTCCATTGCGGCATACGTCCACTGCATATTGCTCTTCTTCTAAGCCCTTTTGCAAAAAACGGCCTACTTTTTTGTCGTCTTCTACTATTAATAAACGCATGTTACTATTATATTATTTTTTACTTTTAAAACAAGCCTCCGGCGGGTCAGAACCTTTTTGAAAAAAGGTTCCGACACCTCCAAAAACTTCTGATGAGCGATACGCTTTTCTAACCTGAGAAGCGCCTTTTGTTAGCTCCTGACGCGCAGCGGCTTATAGGTTCGGTATGCCGAGGCCCCCAACTTCAATTTAATGGGGGCGGTATGCCGTCCCCCCGCGCCGCGGGCTAAACCCGGAGTAGATAGGATATCTTCAGGGTGATGGAATACCCTTTCTCCATGATCTCCTCTTCTAAGCGGCTGCTCTTTTTAAAACTCAACTGCACAATATTCCCGGCTCCAAAATAATACCCCACCAATACGTCCATGTTGTATTGATTATCCCGGGTTTCGCCTTTTAAACGGGTGCTCAAAAAAAGATTGCGGGTGAACTGGTAATGCAGGTTAGTTTTATAAGTAATACCTGAAAAAACAACTTCTCCAGTGCTGTCGATGGTCTGCCGGGTCCATTCGCCGCCTACCGAAAATTCAAAATTACTCCTGGGTCTTAAAGTGATGGAAACATCTACGTTGCTTTCCCCACCGGGTTCCACGGCGGTAAATTCGTCGTTATAAATGCCGCGGTGATGCCAGCGGGTCCAAATATTGAGACCTTTTAAAAAACCGCCCCTGTGCCAACGCAACCCGATACGGCCTCCGTAAACGTCGATGAAATCCGCGGTCCAAAATAAGTTATCTTCTTCATCATAGACCTGGTATCGACTCTCACCTGCTTCGAGCATAACATCGAATTCCAATTCCGATAAAAAGTCTATACCGCCATAAATCTCGGCACTCTTTTTGGTCATGGCTCCGTCACAGTCATGTCCCATTTCCCCGGTAACACCGGTACTGACCCGTTTCACCCTGCCGCCGTTAAAACGCCAGGCATAACCGGCTTCCGCTTGCGTTTCCTGGATGTCCGTGCGGTTGATGTAACCGGTCCTGACATCTACATTTTCTTCCACTCGTTTGTAATACAATTCCAACTGCAGCCCGGCATCCGGGTCTCGCTCGAATTGAATCACATGCATACCGGCGCCTTCTTTCTCGATGTTCTTATTCAAAGAAAATGCGCTCTGCCCGCGTATGTAATAAAAATCCTTAAAATTAAAATTGTAATCTACGCCGAAATTACGGTTGTAATCTTCCTTTTCGTCTATACCGGCATAGTAAATCCCGATCTGCGAGTTCTTAAAAATATCTTTCTGGATGCGCACTACCGAGAAAAAATTATCCTCTACTCCCTCCTCATCTTCCGTTTCCTCGATTCCTTTATTAAAAGCGCCTAATAAACCGAAAGACCAGCCGTCGGTTTTGCCGGTTATTTTGGCAGCCAGCTTAGGACTGTCGATACGCCGGGTGTAGAATAAGTTGAACCGCGACTGCCGCCCCCAATGACGCCTCCCCCCAGCGCCGAAATATTGACTCCCTTCGGTAAAAAAAGGCCGGTTTTCGCGCATATAGTTTTCATAAGGGGAAAGTTGGTAGATAAAAGGATCGGATTCCACTTCGCTGAAGTCCGGGCTGGCGGTCATGTCTAAGATCAGGTTGGGCAGTATGCCGTATTTGAAATCCAGGCCCACCGCCACTTTGTCATCTTTTTCCCCGGCCCAGCGGGACAGCCGGCCGCCGAAATAAGGGAAAAATTCCAGGTTGTAGGTAGGTTTTACCCCTTCCAACCCGACCAGTATGCCGTTCTGCTGCTGCCGGGGCCTGCTGCGGTCTACGTGGTTCCAATAATCCTTTTCATTCAAGCGCTGGATATAACGCAGGAAATTAACGCCCCAGGTTTGTTTCTCCGCTGTGGAGAAACGAAGCGATTTAAAAGGAATAGCCACTTCCGCGGACCAGCCGTCTTTTCTCAAAACCGCGCCCGATTTCCAGATGGTTTCCACTGAATTTTTTTGTACGCCCCGGGCATTCACCGTAAAGTTGAGATTTGTCCTTTTATCGTTATAGGTGTCTAAGATGACGGTGATGGAATCATTCCTGTAGTAGCGGTTGCGCGGGGTTAGTTCGGCCCAGATTTTTTCAGGCCGGGAATCTTTCATCAAAAAAGCGAAATAGATATTATTGTTATCGTAAGCAGCCCATACGAGAGTCTTTTCCGAAGCTTCGGCGCCATTAACAGGGTCGTTCTGGAAAAAACCGGAAAGCGGTTTTATTCCCTGCCAGCAGGCGTCGTCGATGCTGCCGTCGATGCGGGGCGGGGCCGCTGTCTCTTGTATGCTGAGAGTCCTAATTTCTCCCCGGCTCCACAGCGTTTGACCGGCCAGTACAATCAAAATCAGTAAAACAAAACGTGTTTTCGTAAGCATTACAATTTTACCTTCGAGTTAATTTCCTTCCATTGGCTACTTTCTTAAAGGTAAGAGTATACACCGGTAAGATTAAATAAAGATAAATATAACCTTAATATTTATTAATATTTCTTTTTGCCTGTCTAACCCCGCGTTTCTCAGCGCACGGCAGAGACGCAAAATTTTGTGTCTCTACAGTATCCCCGTTGTACCCTGCCAGGGGCTATTTGAGCACGGCGGAAAGCAAAATCGCCCCGCTGCTGGTTCCGGCAGTGAATATCGAGAAAGTGGAGCCGGTGTTAGGATTTTTTTCCCCCCGGCCCGGTTTTACCAAGGAGACGGAAGTTTTGTGCCGTGAGAAAGGTTTCGCTTACAGTTGTGACGAGCAGTGGTTGGATGTTTAGACTGCCCCCTAAAATAAGGAGCAGTGTGCTTTCCTAATAATTTTTTTATAATAGTTGACACCCCCCCCCGGTTAATCATATTATTAGGTTTAGAGGTAATAATAATGCAAACTCGTGCAATAAGCGTCGAAGAGGTAAAAAAAATAATTTTACAATTTCCTCCAAAAGATAAAATTCAACTGCTGAGGGAACTTGAGAGAGATATGTTCCAGGAAAGGGTAGAAAATCTATTCAAAGAATTAAAAGATGTACCCTTGACTTATGACGAAATTCAAAGAGAAGTGGAAGATGTACGAGGCCAAAAAAAGATAATGCCCGATCTTTAAAGGCAAAAGTTTTAAAACCCGGCTCTTCAAAACCTACCGGACAGCAAAGTCTTGCCGGTCAGTGAGTTTCCTCGACCTGCTGCTTATCCTTATATTTATAAGAAACAGCTATATACCTTTAAGTAATTTTTCAATCTTAGCGAGAAAATCCCTTATAGTCGGAAGAAACAACTATACTCACGCATAGTTCAACACTTAAACAGCGCCGTAAAGAGTCTATTCTCAACAATCGGCGAATCTTTTACTTTATTGAATAGTGACGGCTAATGCTTCGATCGTCTCCCTGGGAAGCCCCGTGGCTCCGGCAATAATATCTATTTCGATTCCCTTTTTGATCAGTTCCCTGGCAGTATCGAGTTTTCCTTCTTTCATGCCTTCTCTTATGCCTTCTCTTATGCCTTCTCTCATGCCCTCTCTCATCCCTTCTCTCATGCCTTCTTTTAAACCGATATCCTTACCTTCATTTCTTAATCTTTGGGCTAAAGTTTCCATAATTTTGCCTCCTTCTATTTTACTTTTCTTTAACATTTTTTTTAATTGGTCCCGGCCGATATTTTTGGTCTCAGAGATATAAGTAAGAAAAAACATTACATTCTCGATATCTCCCGCAAACCCTTTTTCGTGCCAGAACTTGAATATCTCTTCTATCGCCTCCATATCATCCCGGTAAGCACACTTCATCAACGCCATGGCCGTTAATAGAAAAACATTGTCTTTTAACTCTTCGTTTGTCTCATCCCGAAAATCCCAAGGCCCGGTATCGAACAGGATATACCGGTAATTCAACAAAAATTCCTTTACTTCATCATCCACATCGAATTGGTCTACAAAAGACAGGGGAATCTTCCAGGGGCTTTTTCCATGATAAAATACTATGGGAATGACAATGCGTAGGGGGCTATTCTCATCTATGTCTTTTTGCCATTCCTGGACCATGTATTTCAGGAACTGGATGAAAATCTTTATTTTTCCTTCTGTTTTGTGTTCTAATATGAAACATATATCCGCCGGGAGTTTTTCACCGGTTTTCGATTCTATTTTAGTTTTTATTACGATATCGGAGAAATACTCTTTGAACTCTTTAGATACATAATCGGTGGGGCCTATCTCCATTGTTGAAAAATCGATCCGTTTTTTTATCTTTTTAGGAAGGATTTTTTTCAAGAACGCTGCGGCATTTTCAGGCTTCTGCATGATTTGCTTCATGATCTTGTCATTTATTTTATATATTTCATTCATGGTACTATTATATGTCAGTTTTGCGGATTTTTCAACTTCCCGGCTTGCAACTATCCAGTTTTGGACTACGATAGATATTGCTTTTTTTTCTCCATTATGCTATAAAATAAACTTGGGGTTTCATTTCCCTATAAGCAAGTAAAAGGAGTAAAAGAAAAAATGACGGTTCAAATCTCCGATACATCGCCGGATATAGAAGAAATATTAGTTACCGGTTATCGCCGCATGACCCCGCAGCAGAAACTGAAACGAGTTGACGAGTTGACAAAAGCAGTTCAACAGCTTGCTCTTGCCCGCATCCGGCAGCAGTACGGAAAAATCCCCGAACGGGAAGAGCGGCTTCGTTTAGCGGCTTTGTGGTTAGACAGGGAGACCATGATAAAAGTTTTTAATTGGGACCCTGAGGTGAAGGGCTATTAGCATGAGTCTTGCTGAACCTATCCAGGTCACACAGCGGGTCGTGCAGGAGTTTGAGCGCCTCGATATCCGTTATTTTGTGGGAGGTTCGTTAGCAAGTTCGCTGCACGGAATTCCCAGGGCGACCCAGGATGTGGATATAGTTGCGGAAATTAAAACCGGGCATATTCCAAAACTCGTCGATGCGTTAGAAAAAGAGTTCTATATCGATGCCGATATGATAAAAGACGCGATTCAAACTCGAATGTCCTTTAATATCATTCATCTTGCAACCATGTTCAAGGTGGATATTTTTGTCCTCAAAAATGATATGGCGTCACAGGAAGAAATGGAGCGCCGTAAACACTATCAAATCTCAGACGCCCCGGATCAAATGCTTTTTTTAGCCAGCGCTGAGGATATTATCCTTCATAAATTGTATTGGTTCCAATTAGGCGGTGGTGTATCTGAAAGACAGTGGAATGATGTTTTGGGTGTGATAAAAATTCAGTCTGAGATACTCGACGTCCCCTATCTCGAGAGTGCCGCAAAGAAAAGGGGAGTTGACGAACTTTTACGAAAGGCTTTTAAAGACGCTGAAAAATAATCAGCCGACTGTCCGCTGGCGGACACCTGGTGTCCCGAAATGGACAATGATCGATGTTCAATCTTCAATGAGCGTTTATAGGAAGCGCTAATAGCGATACCCGTAGGGGACGCACATGTGCGTCCCGTTTTCGGACGTATCGTTTTATCCTTAGGGCGCATGTATGCAGCCCCTACAGGTATGGATGGCCGAATTGTTGGAAATTTGGGATTTGTAATTTGTTTGTAATTTGGGGCTTGTGACTTGTAATTTGTTAATCGGGGCTTATAGGGAACCCACGCCGTGGGTTGGCATGGTTCTTGCTGCAAGTATATATAAGGAGTAATAAACATGGGCATGGATAAAAAGATAAAAAAAAAGAAATGGCCCCTGAAAAGGGTGATCCAATGGAGCCTGATCGGTGTCTTTGTGCTGGCTGTAATTTACGGACTGCTTTTTAAAACCGGGGGTTCGATCCTGAATGTAGAGCAAGAACGGCTCACTATCTCAACAGTAGAACAAGGACCTTTCCAGGAGTTTATCCCTATTCTCGGTACTGTCAGGCCCCACAAAATTCATTACCTCAGCGCCATGCTGGGCGGCCGGGTAGAAAAAATCTTTATCAGGGCCGGTTCGAAAGTGAAAAAAGGAGATATCATCCTGAAGCTGTCCAATACCAACCTGCTGATGACTATGCTGAACAACGAAGCTCAAATTAACCGCGCCAGCAACGACCTGCGCGCCACCCGCCTGCAGTTGGAACGGAACCGCCTGGACTTGAGACGGCAAACCACGGAAGTCGAGTATGCCCTGAAAAAAACCAAAAAACAGTACGAGCGTTATGAAGTGCTCTACAAAGAAGACCTGATCTCTAAGAAAGAATACGAAGACTCGAAAGACGAATTCGAATACCTGGAGAAAAAAAAAGAGATAACTCTCGAAAGCCAGCAGCAGGATTTGAAGTTCAGTGAAGAACAGGTGCGACATTTAGACGCTTCGGTAAACCAGATGCAGAAGAACTTAGGACTGCTGAAGCAGCAGTTGGAAAATCTGACTGTTAGAGCGCCGGTCACGGGCCAGCTTACTTCATTAGAAGCCGAAGTAGGCGAATCGAAAACCCAGGGCGTGCGCTTCGGCCAGGTGGACGAAGAAGAAGGCTTTTTGGTCAGGGCGGAGATCGATGAACACTATATCAACCGCATCGAAACCGGGCGAAAAGGAAATTTCCCTTTCGACAACAAGACCTATGAGCTTTCCGTAAAAATCGTCTACCCCGAAGTAAAAGACGGCAAGTTTGAAGTTGACCTGATCTTCTCAGGCCAGGAAGCCCAGGGTATAAAACGCGGCCAAACGCTGCACATCAAACTGCAATTGAGTGAAATGTCGGAAGCCATCCTCCTGGCCAGGGGCGGTTTTTACCAGACTACGGGCGGCAACTGGGTTTTCGTAGTAGACGCAGCCGGAGGATTCGCCGTTAAAAGGACGATCCGTCTGGGCAGGCAGAACCCTGAATTTTTTGAAGTTCTCGAAGGGCTGCAGCCCGGCGAGAAAGTTATTACGTCGTCATATGAGAACTACGGCGACATAGAAAGGTTGGAATTTTAAGGAGAAAATTAATGATCGAAACAAAAAACTTAAGGAAAATCTACACCACCGAAGAGGTGGAAACCACAGCGCTTAACAAAGTGAATTTAAAAATCAACGAAGGTGAATTCGTAGCGGTTATGGGGCCTTCGGGCTGCGGTAAGTCAACGCTGCTGAACATCCTGGGGTTATTGGATAATCCCACTGACGGGGAATTTTACTTCTTAGACCAGGAAGTATCGAAATTTTCCGAAAAGAAGCGGGCTTCGCTGCGTAAACGGAATATCGGTTTCGTATTCCAGAGTTTTAATCTCATCGACGAATTAACGGTTTACGAAAACGTGGAGCTGCCCCTACTCTACCTCAAAACCCCTTCTTCCGAACGCAAAAAAAAGGTCAACGACGCCTTAGAAAAAATGCAGCTTATCCCCAGGAAGAGTCATTTTCCCCAGCAGTTATCCGGCGGTCAGCAGCAGCGGGTAGCCGTAGCCAGGGCCATCATCGGCAATCCTAAGTTAATTCTTGCCGACGAGCCTACAGGTAACCTGGATTCCGCCAATGGTGAGGAAGTGATGAGTATTCTCGCCCAACTTCATGAAGCAGGCACAACTATAATAATGGTCACCCACTCCCCGGCCTATGCCGACCACAGTCAACGCACGATTCATCTTTTCGACGGCCACATCGTAACCGAAAACATCAACAAGGAATTCCATTTATAGAAGGGCGCGGCACGTACCCTAAAGCTCCGACAGAGAGGTATAAGATGAAACGAATAATTTGGATAGTCATCCTTATGCTGCTTTATTTTTTTGTTCTTTTTTATTAAGCCCCACTCACGCCCCGCCAAGTGGGGAGGGGACAGCGTGTGAACGCTTTTGATTCTCAATTATCAAA
>JAGLSW010000944.1 GCA_023135565.1 Candidatus Aminicenantota bacterium
ATTTAGAATCAAAAGCACCACCCTGCGGCGAAGCCGCTGATCGCCTCCCCGTGCCCACGGGGTTAGAAGCCGAAATCCCCGGACGCTTCTTCAGACACCAGTTCCTGCAAATCCGAGAGACCTGATGATATATCGATATCCTTTAAACAAATATCCCTGCCGGCTATTACGATATCGACTATATCTTCAAAAAAACCGGCAAAGCTCTTTATTTTCTCTTCTTTAAAGAGGGCGGTGCTGTATTCAATGGTGAAAACCAGCTTCTTCCCGCTATCTTTACTACTATCCGGGCCAGGTTTTGTTTTTTCACCGGGATTTTCCACGTCCACATCTACACCGTTCCAGGTGAGATCGAACCTGGAGAAAGGGTGCTCATAATCGTAAGGTTTCAGCGTTAAACCCGGGATAGATGCCTCCGGGATTCCGATATCCTGTAAAGTAAACATGGTATCGAACAAAGGATTATGGGAAGTTTCCCTGGATGGCGCTACTTTTTCTATCAGTTCCTCGAAAGGATAATCCTGGTTCTCAAAAGCAGCCAATGC
Organism: Candidatus Aminicenantota bacterium; assembly: GCA_023135565.1. Classification (GTDB taxonomy): domain Bacteria; phylum Acidobacteriota; class Aminicenantia; order UBA2199; family UBA2199; genus JAGLQA01. The sequence continues at coordinate 546 of JAGLSW010000944.1, forward strand.
TTTCTCCTTTACTTCCTTTAAAAAATCTCTAAAAGTTTTGGAACCGGCGGGATAATTCCTGATTGCAATAGTATTGATAAACATGCCGATTATTTGCCGCACATCAACAGACCTGCGTCCTACTACCGGGCTGCCGACTGCGATATCTTCACTCCAACTTAATTTCGATAACAGCACATTATATACAGCCAGCAAAACCATAAATAGTGTCACGCCTTCTTCATCCGCCAATTTCCTCAAAGACAGGGTTTTTTCTCCATCGATCTCAAATCCCAGGACAGCTCCGGCAAAACTCCTCTTTGCAGGCCTGGGAAAGTCATAGGGCAGTTTTAGGACCGGGATATCCCCGGAAAACTGCTCCAACCAATACTGCTCTTGTTTTTTTACCGCCTCTCTTCCCTTCTCACTGTGCTGCCATTCCGAGAAATCTTTATACTGCAAGCGCAGGGGCGCTAATTCCTTGCCGGCATATAAATCCATAAAATCATCGATTAGTATTTTTACAGAGGTGCCGTCGGAAATAATATGATGCATGTCCACCAGCAGAAGGTATTTTGCCGGTTCCATTTTTAACAATACGACCCGCAGCAGCGGCGCCTGCGATAAATCGAAAGGACGTATGAATTGGAGAACTGAGTTATGAATGATGAGTGATGAATGATGAGGGGAACTCTGCCCATCACCCTCTGTGGCTAAATCAAAATATTCTATTTCGAATTCGATTTCTTCGGGGCTGTGGATTTCCTGTACCGGCCGGCCGTCTACCCCCACGAAGGAGGTTCTGAAACTTTCATGTCTTTCCAATAATTGCCGGAACACTGTTCTTAAGCGCTCTTTTTCCGGTTCACCTTCCAAAACCATTGCCATGGGCATATTGTATGTCATATTCCCGGCGTCCATTTGCTGTACAAGATACAACCGCTTCTGCGCTGCAGATAAAGGATAATACGCCTTTTCCTCGACCGGGTATATAGCTTCGTACTTGCTCTTTTCTTCCCGGCCGATGTAAACGGATAATCCCCTGATGGTGGCAGTCTTGAATATCTCACGCAGCGGGATGTCTACATCCAACTGTTGATGTATCCTGGCTGCCAGTGCGGTGGCTTTCAAAGAATGGCCGCCCAATTCAAAAAAGCTATCATCGATGCCGATTCTTCCTCTATCCATACCCAATATCTTCGACCATATGTCCACCAGCATATCTTCAAGCTTATTGCGCGGCGCTGTATATTCCCGCGTCGATGCGGTGTCCGGCATGGGCAGCGCTTTGCGGTTCACTTTGCCGTTGGGATTGAGAGGCATCTCTGCCAACTCCACAAAATAGGAGGGAATCATATAATCAGGCAGGCTGTTGGACAAGTATTCCTTTAATTCCGCTGCTGCGGGCGCTTGCACACTGCTTAAACTAACAGCGACAAAATAGGCGCAGAGATACTTCCCGCCTGAACCGTCATCTCTATCTATTACTATGATTTCTTTTATTTTTTCGTGGTCTAACAGCCGACTCTCTATCTCTCCGATCTCGATGCGGAAGCCGCGGATTTTAACCTGGAAATCTATCCTGCCGATGAATTCGATCCTGCCTCCGGGCAGCCACTTCACTAAATCTCCGGTACGGTAAAGAGTGGCTGGCGCTTGTCCCGGTTCACCTTCCCCGAAAGAATGAGACACAAACTTCTTCTTCGTCAATTCTTCATCGTTCACATAGCCGATGCCCACGCTTTCACCGCCGATCAATAACTCACCGGCTATGCCCAGGGGAAGCAATTGCAGATTCTTATCGGTGACATATAATTTCACATTGTAAACGGGTTCGCCGATGGGCACGGCTTCTTCTAAAAAACGACGGGGTTCCGTTATCCGGTATGCATTGCTGATATCCGTACATTCCGTGGGGCCGTAAGTGTTTACGATTACCCCGTTACAGTACTTAGATTCCACCCACTTCATAAACATACTCATGGATAGGGGTTCACCGCCTAAATATACGTACCTTAAGGCGGACAGTTTTTTCAACTCATCCTCTTTGCAAAACTCGATCACCTGGAAAAACATACTGGGAGTACAATTGATCCAGGTTACTCCTCTCTCTTCTATATCACGGAGTATCGCGCCGGGGTCGAAATAGTTCATGGAGGGAACACACAACACGCCGCCCAATATCAACGATGCATAAAAATTCTTCTGGGTTAGATCAAAACTGAAAGAGGTCATCAATAAATTCCGGTCGGCGGCTTTTAGATCGAAGTCTTTCACAAACCAGTTTACCAAATTGACAAAACTGCGCTGGTACACGCCCGCTCCTTTGGGCACACCGGTTGAACCGGAGGTGAAAATAATATAAATCAAATCTTCGGGCCCGCTGAGGGGCGGCAAATTCTCACCGGGCAGAGCGGCTATTTCAGCGGCCAGATCATCGAGATTAAGCACCGGACAAGTAATATCCCCTATCTCCTTCTTTTCGACCGGTTCTTTCCGGGTTAACAATGTCACTGCTTTACCCTGTTCCAGCATCGTGAGGATTCTTTTTTCCGGGTATTCGGGGTCGATGGGTAAATAAGCGCCCCCGGCTTTCAATACCGCGTAAATAGCTTCTACCAGTTCGATGGAGCGTTCCAGCATGATACCCACTACACTGTTGGCTTTTACTCCCTTATCTCTCAATAACCGGGACAGCCGGTTGGCTCTTTCGTTCAACTGCTTGTAGGTTAATTTCTTATCTGTTCCTTGCACCGGGGATAGCGCCTCTCCGGCCCTCTTAATCCCGGTCTCCCGGTCTTCGGTTTCTTCTTGCGCCGCTAAAGAACCCCAGATAGCAGTATTCCCCGGGGTTCTTTCTACCTGCTCCTCGAATAACCGGTATATGGTCTTATGCCGCGGATAATCAACTTCCGTGTCATTAAAATCATACAGGATCTCCCGCTTCTCCTCATCAGGGATAAACTCTATCTCACCTATCGTCTTCCCTGGGTCTGCCAAAACAACAGACACTACCTTTTTGAAATATTTTATAAACCTCTTTATGGTGCCGGGTTTAAACAACTGTGTACAGTATTCTAACTTAAATGTAAGCTCTTCTCCAATCTCTTCACAATACAGGGTCATATCGAACTTAGATGAGATCTCCTTCTGCACATTGCGCGTTATCCTCAAACCGGGTATCTTCAACTCCGGCATCTCCATGTTCTGCAGCACAAACATCACGTCGAAAAGGGGATTACGCCCGCTGCTCCCGGCTTGCGTAACTTTTTCCAGCAGTTCTTCATACTGGTGCTCCTGGCTCTCAAAGGCGTACAGGGAATTCTCCTTTACCTCTTTTAAAAATTGCGGAAAGCTCTTCCCTGGGGCAGGATAATTCCTGATAGCCAGGGTATTGATAAATAAACCTACTATCCCTTCAAGATCATCGTGCAAGCGCCCGGCTATAGGACTGCCTAAAATGATATTTTCCTGGCCGCTGAGCTTCGATAAAAATATATTAAAAATGGCAAACAATACCATAAAAAGGGTGGAGTCCTCTTTTAATGCCAGGCTGTTTAACGCTTCTTTCACTTCTTTGCCAAGCACAAACCTGGCGGATGCTCCCGCGAAACTTTGTACCGCGGGCCTTATATAATCGCTGGGCAGCTCCAATAACTCCTCATCGACGATATCCCGGTCGATATACTCTTTTTTCTCTTCTTTTTTTCTCCTATCGAGCAGCCACTGCACATAATCCCTGTAACGGATTTTTAAAGGCAGCGGTTCTTCTCCTCTATAAAAAGAGAGAAAATCCGCGATGAATATCCCGGTAGAGGTTCCGTCAGAGATAATATGGTGCATATCCACCATCAAGATATGAGATGGCGCTTCTCCAGCCGATGTTTTTATCAACCCTACCCGCAGCAGAGGCGCTTTTGAAAGATCAAAGGGACGTATAAAGTTTTTCACAATGCCCGCGGCAGGCTCTATTTCATAAATTGCAGGGGCAACTCCCGCCTCACTATCAAAGGCTGCCTCTAAAATTGAGCTTACGTCATAAAATTCGATCTCAAATCGAATATCACGGGCGCGGCGCACTTCCTGTACCACATCGCCTTCTACCACCTTAAAAGAAGTTCGCAAACTTTCATGACGCTGAATAAGCTTCTTAAAAACTCCTGCAAATTTCTCCTTCTCGATCCGCCCCGCTGCTATCATTAATTCAAACATATTGTAACTTACATTTTCCGGTTCCAACTGCTGGAAGAAAAAAAACCTCTTCTGGGCCGGCGATGAAGTATAATACTCCTTTGTCTCCACAGGGGACAGTCCCAAAAACCGGCTCTTCTCTTTACGCTCGATGCAGCGGGCTAATCCCTTTATAGTGGGGGATTTAAACACTTCCGCCAGGGTAACGACTACATCCGACTCCCGGTGCAGCTTCGCCACCATTACGGCTGCTTTTAGAGAATGACCGCCTAAATCGAAAAAACTATCATCGACACCGATTTTCGCCTGCTCTAAAGCCAGCACCTCAGACCAAATTTTCGCCAGCTTTAACTCGGTCTCATCCCGCGGCGCGGTATAGGCATCGCCTGCAATCACTTCCGGGAGCGGTAGGGCTTTACGGTCTACTTTGCCGTTGGGATTCAAGGGGATATTTTCTAAAAAAACAAAATAAGCGGGAATCATATAATCAGGCAGCTCCCGGGATAGGTATTCCCGCAGGTGGGGAGTCCCCAAAGACCCGGTCTCATGGATCCCGGGCCCTGCGCCCGGTACGCCCTCTGCGTCGCCCTGCCGCTGGCTTTTCGGTACTATATAGCCACAGAGATATTTTCCCCTTGCTTCGCTATCTATGTCTATTACCACTGCTTCTTTTATCTCTTCATGCTCCAACAGCCGGTTCTCTATTTCACCCAGTTCTATCCGGAATCCCCTGATTTTTACCTGGTAATCGATACGGCCCAGGAATTCTATATTCCCGTCAGGCAGCCATCGCCCTAAATCCCCTGTCTTATAAGCCCTATAGAACTTATTGGACTTATAAAAATCAAACTGGAATTTTTCTGCGGTGAGTTCGGGCCGGTTTACATAACCTGCGGCAGCGCCGCTGCCGCCGATATACAGTTCACCCACGACACCGATGGGCTGAAAATTACCATAACCGTCCAGGATATAAATGATATTATTGGCTGAGGGTCTGCCGATGGGGATAGTCTCAGGCACCTCTATTCTCCCCTCTGTATCCACTTGCATGGAAAATATCGCGGAATTGATGGTGGTTTCCGTGGGGCCATAGCCATTATAAATATAACAGTTTTTCCCCACTAACCGGGAGGCATCTTCGACAATCTTTTTGGTCAATCGCTCTCCTCCGAAATGAAGCAGCTTCACGGGAGATAACGATTTACCTAAATCGATTATCGTGGTAAAAAAAGAAGGGGTGGTGTGAATGGTATCGATCTGGTGGCGGTGAATAAAATCGACATAATCATTTAAATCCTTTAAAGATTTCCTATCGAAAAAATAGAGAGTTCCACCGGCCAACAAAGTAGTAACCAGTTCAAATATCCCAAAATCAAAGGTATAAGACAAATTTTGTAATACTTTAATATGAGGACCAAGTCTAAAATAATCATGGAACCATAATAGTAAAGGTATCAGGTTGCTGTGAGTAATTTGCACACCTTTGGGTTTGCCGGTGGAACCGGAGGTGTAAATCACATAACAGGGCCGGTCAGGTTGAATCCCCGGGGATTCAACCTCAACCTTCCTGCGCCGG
>JAGLSW010000945.1 GCA_023135565.1 Candidatus Aminicenantota bacterium
AAAGTTTGATCAAAACTTTTGATTATTTAGAAGCAAAAGCGCTCACCCGCTGTCCTTGCCGCGAAGCGGCTAAACGCCTCCCCGTGCGTACGGGGCTTTTGAAAAAGTTCGATCAAAACTTTTGATTATTTAGAAGCAAAAGCACTCACCCGCTGTCCTTGCCGCGAAGCGGCTCATAGGCTGGGGACGCCGTCCCCCTGCCCACGTGGTGGGCCGTTGCAACTCCGAGATTACTATGGATTTGAAAGAAGAATATAAACCGTTACTTATTATCAGCGGCGTTTTCCTAATAGCCTTTTTCCTGCCTTTAGGCCTGCCCCGCTTCGATACAGCCATCCTGGAAGCACTGCACTTAGCCAAATGGTACGCCCGCGAACACGTACTGCTCTGCCTGATCCCGGCTTTCTTTATCGCCGGAGCAATCTCCGTTTTCATCAGCCAGGGCACAGTAATGAAATACTTAGGCCCGCAAGCAAAACGCCTCATCGCTTTCCCCGTGGCCGCCGTCTCAGGAAGCATCCTGGCCGTATGCAGTTGTACCATCCTGCCCCTTTTCGCCGGTATCCACAAACGGGGCGCAGGCTTAGGCCCGGCTTCCACTTTCCTCTATTCAGGACCGGCTATCAACATACTGGCTATTATCCTGACTACCCGTATCCTGGGCGTGGAGCTCGGCATCGCCAGAGCCGTGGGCGCTGTAGCCTTCAGCGTGATTATCGGCTTGTTGATGGAGTTCTTTTTTAGAAAAGACGAGGCCAAACGAAAAGAAGCAGCCGCAGCCGTGCCACTACCGGAAAACGAACGCCCGGTGGGACAAACGGTTGTCTATTTTGCCTTGATGGTGTTTATACTGGTTTTTGCAAACTGGGGCAAACCCCAGGAAAGCGCCGGGCTGTGGCATCTTATCTATTCCGGCAAATGGTGGATTACTGCTGCATCCGCCCTCCTGCTGGCAGCCGTACTGGTGCGCCGGTTCAAGTACAGCGCCCTGAAAATGGGGTTGGTCGCCGGGATTACCGCAGTCGCCGCGATTTTCTTCGGTCATGAACCCATGATTCCTTTTACTTTGGGCTTTATCGGCCTGACCTGGGCAGCCAATTCCGCCAACGACGAAGGCGAAGAGTGGATATCTTCCACCTGGGGCTATACCAAACAAATCCTGCCCCTGCTCTTTTTCGGCGTACTGGCAGCCGGGTTCCTCTTAGGCCGGCCCGGTCAAGAAGGGATGCTCCCCTCAGGCTGGATCGCTTCTTTAGTAGGCGGTAATTCGATTTTCGCCAATTTTTTCGCTTCGATCGTAGGCGCTTTTATGTATTTCGCCACCCTGACCGAAGTGCCTATTTTGCAGGGTTTGATGGCTAACGGCATGGGCAAAGGCCCGGCCCTGGCCCTGCTTCTTGCCGGTCCCGCTTTATCCCTGCCCAACATGCTGGTCATCAGGAGCGTGTTAGGCACCAAAAAAACCGTTGTTTTTGTTTGTTTAGTCGTCGTTATGGCGACTATGTCAGGCATTATTTATGGAACTTTATTTTAAAAAAATTTTCGGAGGGCGGCGGCGCCTCCACCCTATGAGGGCCCGGAATCGCATCTCGAACCGGGCCGGCAAAATTTTAAAATTTCGGAGGATTAAAATGAGAATGTTAGCTGAGTTTTTTCCTGAGTTTGCAGATAAACTCGATGAGATCGACAAACTTTACGAAGAAAAGCGAACCATCGACGAAAAAACATACCAGTTTATTTGTTTTGCCCTATCTATTAAAGGTAGGTCGAAACCCTGCGTGCTGAAGCACTTTAAGGGCGCGCTGCAAGCTGGGGCGACAGTGAAAGAGCTGACCTATATCCTGGCGCTGACTATGCGCGAGGCTGCCGGAGCGGACGACTGCTGGAGCCATGATGTAATCGGCGACTGGAAAGAGATTCTCAAAGGCAACATAGATTGCGACTGCCAAAAATAAGGGCAGCTATTTTCGAGGTGTAAAATGAAAAAGATTCAAATATTGGGCACCGGGTGCCCCAAATGCAACAAGCTGGCCGAAGTGGCTGAAAAAGCAGCCACTGAATTAGGCATCGATTTCGAGATCGAAAAGGTCAAGGATATCAACAAAATTATGGATTTCGGTGTCATGGTGACGCCCGCCCTGGCCGTGGACGGCGATGTAAAAGTGGTAGGCAAAGTGCCGAAAGCCGAAGAAATCAAAGAAATACTCTCTTAAGGGGCGGCAGGGTGCGGCGCACCCTCTTGCCTCCGGCGGCCCTGCCGGGGGCCAAA
>JAGLSW010000946.1 GCA_023135565.1 Candidatus Aminicenantota bacterium
CTTTTGAAAAAGTTTGATCAAAACTTCTAATAATTGAGAATCAAAAACGCTGCTTGCCGCGTAGCGGTTTACCGCCCCCCCACGCGAGTGGGGTTTCCGGGTGAGGTTCGCATCATGATTACCGGCCCCCGAAACCGCACCGGCTGCGGAAACATCCCCTGCTAAATCATAACGGAGACCCCCGCCGGGCTTCATACCGTGGGCCTGGAGATTGTGCCTGAAATCGAGTTTCCCGCTCAACTCTTCCACAGCCACCTGCCGCCCCGCTATCTCTTCCGTACCGCAGGGTTCCTGTAAACTGCGCCCCAACTTCCCGTATCCGAAAGGGGTAACCGTGCGGTTGACATAATGAAAAAGCGACCGCTCCCCGAAAATGTCTAAATCCGAGGTGTAAAAATGTTCCCGGTCGATAAATTCTTCGCCGCAGGCAACCCCATCGAGGAACTGCTCTTTTAGGGTTTTTAATTCGTTTTCATTAATGCGGTTCAGGGTGCGAAAATAGTCGATCTTTCGTAAAATCTTTTCATGAAAAAGAGCAGCCGCGGCAAAAAGAAAAAAAAGAACCGCAAAAATAGTAAAAGATAACTTCAGTTCTAAACGCGAGAAATTAAAAAAAAGGACCACCGCGCCGGAAAACAGCAGCAGTTTTCCGGCAATGAACAAGCGGTCTTTTGTTTTTAGTTTTTTGATTTTGAGATTATTGTTTTCGATTCGTTCGTTATAAATGGTTTCCAGGTTTTCTATTTGCATTTTTTCTCCTGTAGGATTTAGAGTTTATTATTTCCGCACAACATTTTGCCTCCGGCGGCCAAAACTCTTTTGAAAAAGGGTTCTGGACTCCCAAAACTTTTATTAAACCATACACTTTGATTCAAGTGTTACACGATTTTCCCTGGTTGCAGCAGGTTTTTCGTGACACTGTTGAGAAATGCGGGATAAGACTCCTAAAATTCGCGCATCCTCAACCTGAGAACTAAAAGCTCCTCCTGAGACCTCTTGATCTCATCCTGAGACCTCTTGAGTTCTCACCTGTAGGGGAAATGGCGGGCAAAATGATAATTGATGCCGTCTATGATCTCATTGGCCGATAGGCTCCAATCCGCACGATCTTCCACGTTCCGGGCCCACAGCGAGTAGCCGTCTTTGCCGTTGAAAAGGAAACAGTGCGCCCTGATTCTCTTGGTGGCTGTAGGAATAAAAATACCCAGGGGAAATTCCTCGGACAGGACGTTAAGAATAGTGGCTCCCAATTCCAGGCCAAAAGAAGCCAGCCCCGACATATAGCGTCTTTTTTCTATCCTGGTTTTGACCACCGCATCCACGCCTAATATTTTTGCCAGTTCTACCGGTTCTCTTGTCCAGGAATCCCTGAGATGAATGCCCTGGTCTGCCAATATGCGGTTGGTTTTTTCCACCGGCTGGATATTGATGCGCACCGGGTGACGGTACTTGCCCTGTTGTAAAGACAACAAGCGATAGAGGGAATGTTGGAAAGCGATGCTCTCCGCCTCTTCGATCTCTTTAACCTGTTCGTGGGTCAGTTTTTTGGGTTTTTTGCCGGTAAAAATCATTTCAAAGGGTAAAATAGCGATGATACGATGTTCCCTGGTTTTCTCTAAGAAGATGGGGTTAGTGCGCCATCTCCGGGCGCAGAATGATGTCAGCAAAACCATCACAGCCAAACTTACAAGTAATACTTTTTTCTTCATTTTCTTGCCTCCTACTGCCGTTACAATCGGTAATGAACACGACGTTTTAGATGTTCACCGTTCCAACCGCCGGCCGGATTTTTTTTAAGTCCTGTCTTATAACTATATAACACAACAGCAAATTTTTTGCCAACAAAAAAACAAAAAAAGTGTCCTTTTTTTTGGACATATGTTTCCTCATCCCGCGTAGTATCTCCCTTGCCGGTATCTCTCTTGCCTGTCCCCTAATCTTTCCCTGCAGCAATTGAAAAAGTTAACTGAACTTCGTTTACACAATAATCAAATCAGCGACATCTCGCATGCTTTTTATCTCTTTTTTTATACTTTCTTCATCTATATTTAATATGCCTACGAATTCATCCGGGTCGAACTTTTTTCCCCTTCTCTGCTGCTTCTCGATAACCGGCAAAATTAATAATTCAACTTTTTGATGTTTGAATTCATCAAACATCTCGACTATATTTTCCAACTTGCTGCTTTCAACGATAGTGCGTACCACTTGCATTTTTGCCTCCTAATATTTAAAGAATACATCCTACAACCCATTAATAATACAATTCACTCCTTTTGTCAATCAAAAAAAGCGATTTTATTTTACCGGGGTTAGATTAGCTTAGTGCGCCCCGGTTCTTGCCGGGGTGCGTTAGCCCTTTCCCCAAAAATCCTTGAAAAAACAGGCCTTTTTCTTGAAAAAATCCCGGTTTTATATTATATTATGGTATTAACGTGAAAGCGAGGGAAATCAACATGCATGAACTTAAATTAGTTTCCAGGTCAAAGCACGAGCTAAAGCCGATCATCGAAGCTGCCCTGGCAAATGAACTGCGCCTGCTTCAAGCCGGTATTCGACAAACAAAACAAATCCTGGAAAAATTCGAGAAACAATACCGGCTCAAAACTCAAGATTTTATCACCGACTACGAAAATGATAAAATGGCGGAAACCATGGACTTTATCGAATGGATCGGGGAATTCAGACTATTGGAACGATTGAATGAAAAAGCCGATACGCTGAGGAGTATCAGGTTTGAGAGTTGAGAGCTATTTCCAAAATATCCGGGAAATAATCGAAACATGCCCTGTGGTTCAATTATCGGACGTTTCCTATAAAAAACGCGGCAATTATGAAGGTTTTATCCGTGGGGAGTTGTACTTTGTAGATGGATCGGTACTGCATTTACGGGAATTTGTTGACGTTGAGACTACATCGGAACGCTTGATGTATGCTTACCAGTATATAGACGCTTCAAATAAACTGATTTTTCGCTGCGATAATACAGGTCATCATAAAAAATTAGAGCTTCCTACATACCCCCATCATAAACATCAAGGCAGTGAAGAAAATGTAATTCCTTCAGATGCGCCGGATCTTCCCGCGGTTCTTTATGAAATCGAATTACTTGTTCAACTGCCGTAACCTATTTTTATTTTGCCGCATAAAGCGTTCCCCTCTTACAAGTATCCGCATTCGCGGGTTTTTGTCCCGGCGCAACACACTAAAATTAACGGCCTGCCCGGACGCATGTATGCGTCCCCTACAGGTATCGTTATCAGCGCTTCTTGACTGCTGAGAAAACATAAATTTTGAATTCCCGGACAACCGGTTTCTTATAAACCCAAGAACCAAAACACCGCCCCCCTTTTCTCCAAAGCACCGGTCATCTGCTCCTATGCGCCTATTGACAAAAAGTCATAAAGTCATGCACCGTGCACATGTTGTGCACTATCTTTTTGCCTACTATGAAAATACTCTGCCTCCGGCGGCCCTGCCG
>JAGLSW010000947.1 GCA_023135565.1 Candidatus Aminicenantota bacterium
CCCCGGCAGGGCCGCCGGAGGCATTGCCAACATCGAAAATTAATGGTATATAATAAAATGATAAATTCTTTCGACATCATAGGAGATATTCACGGCTATGCCGGTAAGCTGCTGGAACTGCTGCTAAAACTGGGTTATAAAGAACAGGCGGGTTGTTTCCGGCACCGGGACAGGAAAGCTATTTTTTTAGGCGATTTGATCGACAGGGGGCCTGAAAATTTCAAAACCGTCGAAATAGTCAAAGCGATGGTGGACAGGGAGCGGGCTTTGGTCGTAATGGGCAATCACGAGTACAATGCCCTGTGTTATCATACAAAAGACCGGAATGGGGATTCGATCCGCAAGCACAGCGAAAAAAACAGCGGCCAGCATAAAACAGTGCTGGCAGAGATTGCTGCGGGCGGCAAAGAGAAATGGCGCGGTTATTTAGAGTGGTTCAGGAGAATGCCGCTGTTTTTAGAAATCGGCGGAATCAGGATCGTTCATGCAAGTTGGGACCAGGATACGATCAAATTCCTGGGGGGGGCGGCTTCCCCGGCAGACGGCAGCGGCAGGCTCACCGACGAGTTTATCTACGAATCCTACCAGGAATTCACTCCCTGTTTCGACGCAGTGGAAACACTGTTAAAAGGAAAAGAAATCCCCCTGCCGGACGGGTTCCCCGGCATTTTAGATAAGGACGGCAACCTGCGCCGCAAGGTGCGGTTAAAATGGTGGCTGCCCGGTGAACAGTTGAGAGAGGCGTGCACTTATGACCAGGTGGCCCGGATTAATGAGAACTCTTTAAAAAAGCTGGCCGGCATTAAGATTCCCGGCCGGGTGCTGGAAGAGCTAAAAGCGGAAGCTAACCGGGAACAAGCGTTGGATAATGATTCCCCGGTTTTTTTCGGTCATTATTGGTTTACCGGTGAGCCGCGGCTATTGACCCGGAATGCTGCCTGTTTAGATTACAGCGTGGCCCGGGGTGGCAAGTTGGTTTGTTATCGTTGGGATGGTGAAAAAATCTTAGACAAATCGAAATTTGTTTATGTGTAGCAGCGTACTGTTTTTACTTTTTTAAACAAAAGTTTTGTTCAACCCCGCGGCGCGGGGGAGCGTTGAGTCGCTTCGCGGCAGAGGTGCTGATAGCGCTTCTCGCTTTTTTTAACCCAAGTTTACCACCTAAATCCCCA
>JAGLSW010000948.1 GCA_023135565.1 Candidatus Aminicenantota bacterium
TGGCGATTTTGGTGGTAAACTTGGGCTTAATTGGAGCAATACTTTTAATTATTTTCACTGTTTTTCATATCAAAAAAGGGCCATGCGAATGGACAAAAATGAATAGTTTGAAAAGAGTCCCTGCGATATCTTTTCGTGACAATGGGAGTTTAGATGCGCTCCTTATATCCATTGATTACAGCCTTATATACTTTAAGCAGATGAATCCTGACACTCAGATTCATCTTGGGGAAGATATCTTTTTGATTAGTCAAGTTGTCGACAGCCTAATTGACTTTAAAAAAAAATTGAAAACCTGGGGTTTTACGGATACTTTTTTTCGTTATATCGAAGACAATTACTATATTTACAAAAGTTCTTCCAGAAGGGTTCTATTTACGGGATATTTTGAAGCCTATTTAAAAGGATCGCTCACCCCTTCGGCCATCTATAATTTCCCTATATATAAAAGACCGGACGATTTGGTAGAAGTTGACTTGTCGAAATTCAATTTATTTAATAACAAAAAAGTTGTTCGTAACATCCTCAAGGGACGACTTACCAAGGATAACCATGTAGTACCCTACTATAGCAGAAAGGAAATTGATTCTGATGGCTCTTTAGCGGGAAGGGATATAGAAATCGCCTGGATTGATGATCCTGCCGACGTTTTTTTTCTGCAAATTCAAGGGTCTGGAATTGTTGAATTGGAAAACAATGAAAAACTAAGAGTAAATTATGATAATAGTAATGGCCATCCTTACCGGGCAATAGGTCAACTGTTATTGGATAGAGGTCTTTTGCATAGAAACGACATTTCTATGCAAAGCATTCGAAAATATATTGAAAACAATCCTGAGGAAAGAGAAGAAATATTTAATTATAATCCCAGTTACGTTTTCTTTAAAATAGTTGAAGAGGGACCTATAGGGTATATCAAAGTTCCGGTTACTCCTTACAGAAGTATTGCTACTGACAAGGACATTTTCCCTCTTGGGATGCTGTGCTATGTGGAGACGGAGCTGCCGGTTTTCGATGACAAAGGCGAATTGAGCGGTTGGCGTGAGCACCGGGGTTTTGTGTTGAACCAGGATACCGGGGGCGCTATTCGAACTCCCGGCAGGGTGGATTTTTTTACCGGGATGGGTGAACAGAGCGAGTTGACCGCGGGTCATTTAAAACGGGAGGGCATGTTTTATTTCCTGCTAAAAGCCCGCGGTGCGGGCACCCTATAAGCGGCTTCGCCGCAAGGGGCAGCGGGTGAGCGCTTTTGCTTCTAAACCCCACCCGCGTGGGGGGGCGATAAGCGGCTTCGCCGCAAGAAGCAGCGTGTGAGCGCTTTTGATT
>JAGLSW010000949.1 GCA_023135565.1 Candidatus Aminicenantota bacterium
CCGGCAGGGCCGCCGGAGGCAAAGCTGCTCTTGAGAAATAGGCTCTGGTGTGGTATAGTAGTGTCTCAAAAAAATCAAGAACGAGGTTATCATGCTGTTGACTATAGACGTCGGAAATACTACCACGGGAGTCGCCATATTTAATAACGGCGAAATCGTTTTCAGGAACAAACTGGCTACGCCGGGGGATGAAGTTACGGAAAAATTTTTAAAGAGTTTGATCAAACGGAAATTAATTGGAAAAGATGACGGCATTATTATTTCCTCCGTAGTGCCTTTAGTGGACAACGCTTTAGAAGCAGGCATAGTCGAGCTTTTCGGCATTAAGCCCTTATTTGTCGATCACCGTACCGAAACCGGTCTAAAAATATGTATAGACAGACCGGAAGAATTAGGGGCCGATTTGATTGCCGGAGCGGTGGGCGGGCTTCATTTTTTCGAGCCGCCGTTGATGGTGATCGATTCCGGGACCGCGACTACCTATGGAATCGTGAATAAAGATTACGAATACATCGGCGGCGCGATTTTGCCCGGCGTGGAAATCTCCATCAGGAGCCTCTCCAATAACGCCGCCAAATTGAACCGCATCCATTTTAAAAAACCGGCTTCTATAGTAGGCAGAAACACGGAAGACTGTATTAGGGCGGGGATATTTTACAGCAATTTAGGCGGTCTTGATTTTATGATAAAAGAGTATAAAAAGGCCTTAGGCAAAAAAACTAAAGTAATCGTAACCGGCGGGTTAATCAGGCATTTTAAAGACCTGATAGAAGGCATAGATTTGTACGAACCGGATTTGCTCTACTACGGCCTGAAAAAAATCTTCGAAATGCAGCAGTAATAGAGAAAAACTGTGACAGATAGCAAAGAAAATAACGCCGATTATAATTATATCACCAGGATCATCCAGCACTTAGATAACCGGCACGGGGTTATTTTTTTTATTTCGCCCCGGGATTTCGATGTGCTCTACCGTTGGTGGGAGAAGCGCATCCCTTTAAGGCTCATCGAAAAATCCATCGCCAACGTAGTCACCAGGAGAGAGAGAAAAAGACAGCTCGTCACATCGTTCTCGAATTTCTACTATGAAGTGAAAAAGAATTTTAAGGCTTTCCTGGAGTTGAACGTAGGCGCGGAAAATAAAAAAGAAGAAAAAGGAAAGGAATTCGACGAAATCGACCGTTTCCTGGAAAATTTTCCCGAAGCCCTAATCGAACTAAAAGAAGATTTCGAGCAAATCTGCCGAAAAGTAAAAGCCAAAGAGGATTTCGACCTAATCCCCCTGCACCGGAAGCTATTGGAACTTTTCCGGGACAACCGGGAATTAGAACTGAAAGTTGAGATCTTTCTCAAGAACCTTGCGCCCCGGCTGCGCAATGCACAGATTGCCGGTAAATACCGTTTGAATTATTTGTTGAACAAGTTCCACATCCCCGGTTTTGAAATTTACCGGGAATAATTTTAAAATTTATTATTTACTTTGCCTCCGGTTCATTGGGTTAAGCGTTCAAACTCAACAAAGATTACCCTCAAGAGGTACTATCGACAAACGAAATCCCAATCCATGCAGTACCGCTTCAAGGGTATTTAACCTGGGATTTCCTCTGCTCGACAGCGTCCTATATAAATGCTGGCGGTTCAATTTGGTTTTCTTTGCCAATTCGGTTATCCCCCCTTTTACTTCCGCTACTGTACGGACAGCCAACAAAAAAGCTTCCGCATCCCGGTCATTTTCATATTCTTCGAGGGCTGTATTTAAATAAGAGGCTGCTTCTTCGGGGTCTTTTAATTTTTCTTTTAGATAGTCTCTAAAATTTCTCATTTTTTGCCTCCTTAAAACTTCGCCAAAGTGACATGGCTTTTTTTATATCTTTAGATTGAGTACTTTTATCTCCTCCAATGAGTAATATTATTATCACAGGTCCATCTTCACCGTAATAGATCCTAAAACCGGGGCCAAAATGTAATCGTAGTTCAAAAATTCCTTCTCCTAAATGTCGATAATCACCGGGACTGCCGGTTTCTAAACGATCGAGCCTCGTATAAATTCTACTTCTTATTTTGCCGTCTTTGAGCGATTCCAACCAATCGGTAAATGGTTCCTTTCCATTCGATTCGCTGTAAATCTTAAGAATTCTATTTTTTTTACTCACATTATAATTGTAGCTTAAAAGCGACAAACTTTCAAGTCGCTAAAATTTTTTTTTGCCAAATATTTTTCATGCAATTATTTAATTTGCGTAGTCTGTAGTTCCCTCACCGGCTGGGAGCGCCAACATACCTATCGCGCAAGCGCAGGATGGCCGCTGCATCTAACTTTTCGCCCGTAAAAACGACCTGCTTGCTTTTTTTATTTGTGCGGGTTTTTAAATAATAAGTAAGATTCATCCAGCGGATGGTGTTTTCGGAATCGCGGATCACTAAGTAGACGTCCACCGGCTGGTTCACCCAGCACTCTAAGTGCCTTTCTTTTTTTACATCGAAAATTAGCTTGCCGTCTTTCTTTCGTTCCCGCAGGTGGGAATCGCCGCTTTTAAGCTGCACGTAGATTTTTTTGCCGCAGGGATTTCCGTCTTCGCCTTTGAACTCCACTTCGCCGTCGATGCCGTAGTCGAACATGGTGACAGGCCGGAATATTTGGTTGGCTTCGCCGCAGATGGCCAACATGTGGCCGATGAGGATTTGATCTAAGGCCTGGTTATCCAGTTCCTGTTTGGCTACCTTGTCCATGGCAAACACTTTGCGGGCTACGGGATCGGATTTTAGGCGCTGCTCGATATGGTCGATAAGTTTTACTTCTTCGTCGCACTCCTGGCAGATGATGAATTTTTTTTGGGCAGCCAAACGCCTTCGCACTATGCCCAGGTCTATTACCGGCGTACCGCAGTTGGCGCACACATAGCGGCGGTCGCGGCGCACGTCAGCGGCGTACTTTAAAAGGTGCTCGTGGATATACTTGATAAACACCACTTTCAATTCATCGGGGACTTTTATATCGAAAAAGACGCTCAGGGTGCCTTCGCCTTCACCGCTGCGTTTCAAAATTAAACCGGTGATGTTTTTTTTGCTGGTGGTAAATTCGGCGGCATTACGCCACAGTTCTTTGTTCTCGAACTCCCGGCTGTACCACAGCCGCACGACCAGGGTCGTATAAACCGTAGCCAGTTCGCCGCAAAAAGTATAAGAGACGAAGATGTCCGGGTGCGCGGGGATGGGCCTTTCGCGGCGGTATTGGGAAGGAAAAACCAGTTGTTTGCCGTCGGGCGTGTCTTCGGCGATGCACAGCGATTTATCTAAGAACGTCTGCACCATGGCCCGCATCATTAGCTGCTCGTCGGCTGCGGGCAGCCGGTCTACGCCGGTAAAATCGATCTTGCCATCGAAAACATCCTGTTCGCATACGCAGCCGATCTCGTCGGTATGGCTGCGGGCGGCGCGAATCACCGCCCCGGCATAGCTGTTGAGCAATTCGGGCTTGAGCAGCACTAAGTCACCGAATGCCAGCGCCCAAATTAGGCCGTGGTTGGCCAGCAGCGTGACCGCGGTGCGCACGTCTTCCTCCGTGAAATTCTCCTCCGGCAGCATCTGCTCCAACCGCTGCACTAATTCAGCAAAACGCAGCAGCGAAACTTCTTCTTTTTTTTGCCTCCGGCGGGTCAGAACCTTTTTGGAAAAAGGTTCCGACACCTCCAAAAACTTCTGTTTAGTGGTTTTATCTTCGCCTAAAGGTGGTTTGTCAACGCCGGTTTTCATGGCTATCACGGCGGTTTTGAGTTCCCGCAGCAGCGCCGGGGTGCTGGTCCAGGGCAGGTCCTGCCAGGGAATACCACTGCTGACCAACTGCTTCAAAGCAGATGGTTTCTTCTTATTTAGGACGTCCGAACAGTTTTCCCCGCTCATTGCGCTGGTGGCAAGGTACCCGGCAAAGCCGTGCTCTTTTAGGAATTCGTCGATCTTCTTTTGGCTTAACTTGATGCCGCCTACATCGGTGCGAGCGGCAATGAGCAGTTTCTTTGCCCGGCTCTTTTTGGGGCCGCAGACCGCTGTATCCAGGGTTTTGAGCCAATCCACCACCTCTGCAAAAGGATCGTCTTTCTGGGGATTAAAGAGCACCAAAGCCAGAGCCGTCTCTTCTAAAAATAGCTGGTGGATCAAACGGTAGTCTTCCTGCCCGGCCAGGTCCCAGAGCAGGGCTTCCCGCTCCAACCCCGCCTCTTTTTTCATAGGCAGCTCCAATTGCCACACCTGCATCCCGTGGGTGGACTCTGTCTTTACGAATTTATCTTCGATCAAGCGATGGGCCAATCCCGACTTGCCTACCCCACTCTCGCCCACCAGCACTACTTTGGCGTTAGTGTAGCGTTCCCCTGCTTCCACCGGCACAGCCGCCTCCACCCCGCTGAGACGATATATATATAAAGAATAGTCGTTAGATGAATAAGCATTCCCAATTACTAACTTAGTACCATCGGGGCTGAAAGCAACAGAGAGTGATGCAAAATATTCTTTTTTTTCTTCAATTACCTGTACACAAGCGCCTGTTTTCAAATCCCAGAGACGCACTGTATTGTCATTAAATCCGGTGGAAGCGACAAGGGAGTCGCCGGGGGAGATGGCTATCGAATGTATATAACTTTTATGGCCTTCGAAGGTGGCAATGCAAATACCTTTTTCTAAGTCCCACACTTTTACGGTTTTGTCATTTGACCCGGAAACCGCGTACCTGCCGTCCGTCGTAATTTGCACCGACCTGATCCAACCCGCATGCCCGGTCATGGTAGTCAGGCACGCCCCGCTCTCTAAATCCCAATACTTGATGGTTTTATCATCTGAACCAGACACCGCTCTTTTGCCATCCCACGTCACGGCTACTGATCTAACGCTACTCCGGTGTCCTGCCAAGATTTCTAGGCACTTACCCGAATCGATATTCCACAATTTAATTTTGTTTTCATTGGCTCCTGAAAGCGCATTCTTACCACCGGGCAAAGACACAACGGAGAAAACAAGCCTATAATGTCCCTTTATGGTTTTTATGTGCCTACCTGTAGCAGTATTCCATACGCGGATGGATTTATCATCGGAAGCCGAGAGGATACGCTTACCGTCCGGGGTGATTGCCAAGCAATTTACCTGATCGTCATGCCCTTCAAAGGTTGACCGGCATTGGCCGCTTTCCAGGTCCCATATTTTTACCGAATAATCCTTAGAAGCGGGACTGCCGGAGCCGGAAACCATCCACTTACTGTCCGGGCTCACCGCAACGCTGTTCACCCAGCCCGTGTGCCCCTTCAGCTTTCGTTCCAGGACGGCTGTAGGTTGGGCAGCGCCACCGTTCTTTTTTTTTTGCTCGCTCGTTTCGCTCATCGCTCTCCTGCCGGTCGCCGGGTTTTACCCCAGGAGTTTTTCAATTTCCGAATCGGTGAAACCGAATTGCCTGAAAATCCTAATCACATACGCAGGAGAAAACTCCCCTGCCCCCATGTCGATAGGCACAACCCTTTTCCGGCCTTCTACGACTCGAAAATATAACCTGTGATCCCCTTTTCCTTCACGATAGAACTCACAACCGCCTTTCTTGATACGTTTTATCAACTCCCTCGGTTTAAGGGCAGGGACATTTTTAGGCACTGATAGCTCTTAATTCATACTGCTGGGCTAAAGGCTCCGGGCCTTCAACAGTCAAAAATTCATGGAGTTCATGAATAGATACCGGCTGCTTGTAAATATCTTCTTCGCTTAAAAACGCCTCTTCTAAGGATTCGATGGCATCTTTCAAGCTGACAATCGAATCCTCTTTGGTTAAACCCTGGCCCACGGTGCCGTTTTCTAAACACATGGCCACCCAATAATCGTTACTTCTTCTTAAAACCACAGTATAAAAGTCCATTTTGTTTACCTTTATCCCGGGGAATCCAAACACGCCTTACCCCGGAAAGAATAGTATAATATAAAATACCCCGGATTTCAAGTAACTATCCAGTTTTGGACAAAGCGGATAGTTACAGCTTTCAGCAAATGGGCATCCGAGAATTCTTAGGGTCTTGCCTCCGGCGGTATTCGATTATATCGGTTTTCCACTTCATATCAGCATCGCTTCCCGCTGTAAGTTCTGATGGAAAGGCATGGCAGCGGCCTGCGCTGATGCCCAGAATGCCTTTGACCGTACCACAATCCCGAAAACAACATCGTTTCTTAACTCGATACTGTAAGCTAAGTCGATGATCTCCTCTTTCAATGCCGTATCCACCCGGCCCGGAAACAATACCAGGATATCGATGTCCGATTCGGGATGGTAATCCTCCCGCACGACAGATCCGAAAAGATAAAGCTCTACTTCATCACCGAACCGGCTGCTCAATAAACTCTTTAATTCGGAAACCGAACGCTTTATACTTTCTTCATTCATTTTAAAACCCTACCAGGAATAATATAGTACTTTTTTCTTTAACTGTCAAATTTTATCGACTCCATAATTACCGCAGCTCGTCCCTTTTTTCCACTCCACATATTTCAACACCCGTTCGAAGGGGTCACCAACCCGTTCGAAGAGGTAAAAGACAACAGCAGCGGCTGTTCGCTATCACAAAGACTCGCCACCGCCGGGAATAGACTCTAAAATATAATTCCCGATATTCCGCTTCTCCCCGTCAAAACCTACACCGACCAGGACCACTTCCTTACCCGGCGCGATATATTTCTGATAATATTCTTTGCTCTTGATCTGTGCCAGCGCTTCGGTTTCACTCCCCATCTTAAACTCCATGACATAAATAGTGTCCTTTATCTCGATTACCGCATCGATCCTGCCGGTATTGGTCTGCACTTCGGCTTTCACATTTATCCCCAATATAGTCAGCACCAAAAATACAACCGTATGATAATAAGATTCCATATCAGGAAGAAATATGTTGTATGGAATCCCGGCAAAAAGAGACTTTAAGGTTTCAAAAAAACCGTCCAGGCGCTGAGCCAGCAAATGCTCCACCAAATCGAAAATTTTACTCCCTAACAAACCGGGTGAAGTGGCGGCAACATCCGCCAACAAGTACTTCAAAAACGCATCTTTGACTTCCCGGTTCGGATAAGAAAGATAATACTTGCGGTTATCTCCTAATGTCTTAATCCTCTTTATAGTTATATAACCGGTCTGGAATAATAAAGAAGCGGCATCCAACCTGTCTATATCATAACTGTCAAAAACATATTCATCCACTTCCCAACTGCCGATGGTTTTTATATCCACGCCGCCGCTCTTGATTAGCTTTATCAAAAAATGCGGCGTGCCGGTGGAAAACCAATAATTACTGAACCTGCCTTCCTGAAAAAAATTCAATATAGACAGCGGATTGTATACAAAATTAACACCGTCCCAGGAATACCCGTTGTACCAGCGTTTAATATCTCCCAGGATGCGGGCTTTTTCCTTTTTGAACTTCGTCTCCAGGGCTTCCACCCTGGGGCCGAAATACCTGAGCAGTTCCTCTTCCGTATAACCCAACATGGCGGCAAATTGCTCCGATAAGGTGATGTCACGCAAATTGTTCAGCCCGGAAAATACGGATACTTTAGAAAATTTCGATACGCCGGTCATAAAAGCAAATTTAATAAATCTGTCGGAACTCTTAATCGTTCCATAAAAATTGCGCAGGATATCCCGGTTCTCAACGGCGGTTTCACGATCTTCCACGAAATCTATAATCGGTTTATCATACTCATCCACCAGGATAACTACCCGGTTCCTTTTCGAGAGTTTTTCGATCAATTCCTTGAATTTTTTATCGTAGGTCTTTTCTTTTAAGTGAATATCGAAAAACCGGGCGTTCTCATCCAGCAGGTAATTCAGGGTGTCGATTAAGGCTGCGCCGGATTCGTAGGTTAATCCTAAAAAATCGATATGAATCACCGGGTATTCCTGCCAGTCGATTTTGTCATATATCCATAAACCTTCAAAAAGCTCTCTTCTACCTGAAAACAATTCTTTCATGGTGGAAATCAATAGGGATTTTCCAAAACGCCTGGGCCGGGATAAAAAATAATATTTACCTCCATCCGCAAAAAGATCATAAATAAATCGCGTTTTATCCACATAAAGGTAATCCCCTTCTACAATATCGCAAAATGTTTGTATCCCAATGGGCAATTTTTTCATGATTCAATTATAATACTATCCTGCTCTTTTTTCAAGCATCCACTATCCGGCTCTTTTTTTTAGGGAAAAATTTGCCCCCGAGGGTGCGGTGCACCCACCCTCTTTGCCTCCGGCG
>JAGLSW010000095.1 GCA_023135565.1 Candidatus Aminicenantota bacterium
ATAATGGGGGGTTAGAGAGAGCTTCTCCCTGGCCCCCGGCAGGGCCGCCGGAGGCAAGAACGCTTTTGATTCTAAATTATTAGAAGTTTTGTTCAACCCCACATGCGTGGGGGAGCGTTTAGCTGCTTTGCAACAGGGTGGCTCTCGCAGGCCACCGGAGGAACGCAGTGCGTTCACCCTAATTTCCTCCTTGAGTTTTGGGAAATTCCCCGGCAGGAAAAAGTTTCGTTCTATTTTGACAAAAGGTAAATAATATCATATAATAGAATTTTGATATAAGTGGTGCGTTCGTAGCTCAATGGATAGAGCGTTTGACTACGAATCAAAAGGTTGGGGGTTCGAGTCCCTCCGGGCGCACTTGACCCCACCCGCGTGGGGGAGCGTTTAAGGTTGATAACAGATTGTTTTTGGTGGATACGTAATTCCTTCTAATATGTTCCTCCTTATTGTGTCCCTCCCAAAATTTCAAAATCCATTTGGTGTCCTACAGGTGCCAAAAACATTTTCTCTCTCCCCGATTTTCAGTCATTTTCAACCCCTTTTTTTATTTTCTCGATTTTTTTCTAAAAATATAACCCCGCACTAATCCCCGGTAGCCCCACAGCCCCCCAAAGTCCGCCGCTATGCTCTTAGCTACCGCTATTTTCCCCCCTCCTTCTTCTCCTTTACCGCTTCTCCTTCTAACGCTTTAGTGCTTCTTGTGCTTTGAAAAGCAGATCCCATTCTTTCTGCACCATCCAAAAGTCCGGTTTCTCGAATAATCGCGGTTTTTTCGCTCTCAATTCAGCTTCTATTTTGGGGGCTAACCCTTTTACCCCGTACAGAGTAAAAACCTTTAATAGCATTTCCGTTGTCAACCCTCTAACCCTATGCAGATCGGCATCGGAGAGATCGGCCCCCCGCAGATCGGTACCTTTGAGAATAGCCCCCTTCAACTCGGTCTCTAAGATATAGGCACCACTTAGATCGGCACTGGATAGATTGGCGTCCCGCAAATCGGTTCTGCAGATCCAGGCCTTCACCAGGTCGGCAGATAAGAGGCTGGCCCCCTGCAGATCGGCCCCTATGAGCAAGGCCCCCTTTAGATCAGCCATAGAGAGATTAGCCTCCTTTAGATTGGCCCCTGATAGATCGATCCCACCCAGTTGGGCATTATCCAGTTGGACTCTCTGTAATTTCCTTCCCCAGTCCTCCACCGTCTCTTTCAAAAGCTCTACTATATTATCGTAGCGCCCCTCGCTGCCAACTAATGAAACAAACACCGTCCCCGGTTTTAAAATATAGGGCTTTTTTGGACAGGTCATATTCTGTATCCTGGCTATCCTCGACAGCGCTTTTTGAGGTATCGCCGAGAATTGTGCAAAAATCGCATTTGCCCGGTTTTCGATAATGTCCACCCGGTTCTCATAGCGCTGTGACGATATCCCATAAAGAGCCACATATATGCCGATTACCCACAAAATAAAAGTAGCCGGTTTGCGTTCCGGTTTATTTGATTCTAAAGGCGGTCTTATCTTGCTGCAAATATAACGTACCCCGGAAAAATCCCACAATAACCACAGCAGAAACTTACATATCCAGAGCAACAGTTTACCCGCTCTCCGTAGCAACCATAGCAGGAGTTTACCCGTCCCCTTTGCCAATACTTTGAAATCCGCTGTTGTTTTTCAAATCATTAACCATGAATGCTTTTAGTTTTTTAGCGGAAAACAAACGGTTTGTTTTTTTCGCGGTTCTCTTTTTTTTGGTTTTTTTTGGTTTCGTTTTTTCAGGACTCATGTTTCCTCCTATAAAAGTTTAATAGTCTCAAAATAGATTTTATAAAACTCTGCTCCCTATGTCAAATCATCCCCGTTTTTTCCTCCGTGGCAAAAACGTGTTTAGGACGTGGCAGAGCGGGTTTCCAGCGATCATGGGAATTTAGCAATTTTTTGTTTTAGACTTTATGTCGTACTTCATCAACCATTAAGGGGCAACCCCAAGGATTAACAAAGGATCTGCCGGGACTCCTCTACCCTATCTTATAACGTTATAAAGTTCTCCCTCGTAGTAGGCAACACCTGAACTCATCCCTTTTTGGAGTGACTTCATTGGGAGTATTTCGATCCCTACATCAATTTGATCTTTGACATAGAATGCGAGATGTTTAACAAATAGGTCGTAAGCAACAAAGGAGTATTTACCAAACTGCACTTCAATAGCAATCCGTTCTTTTACAAAATCCGTCTGGTTGTAACTAAAAATCGCTTCGTGGCCGGATTCCGTAATTTCTTTTTTTTGATTTTCTGCGTCCATTGCCAGGGTTTTTCTAATAAGCTTGGCGTCTTTTGTAACCCAATAATTAACACGACTTTCCTTCCAATTTTTTTTAGTGAGCAATGCTTTAAACCTGGAATTAATATCTTTCGGACTGTAAAGCATCTTGCCTTTCATCCTTTTTTCTTCGGATACCTTTGTCCTGCAAGCTTCTGCATCAACCTCTCTAATTACGTTTTCAATTTCCTCCAACAATTTCGGTTTGTGGACAATGAGGTATTCATGCCCGTTTAGATGTGAGTACCGTTCAACAATTTTTATATGACCTGTAATACTCTACCCGGAAACCATTCGATGAGGGGTAGTTTTTTTGTTTTCCCACGGAGCTATTGTTAAACTATTCCCGGCTCTAACCGGATCATAAACTGGCCTACCCATCGGGCGTGTTCTTAAAGTCCCGGCCATTGCCTGTTGGATGCGTTCATGAGCGATTTCGATGTATTTTTTTTTAAGTTCAGCCCCGGCACTCCTGCGATTATTCTTTATCGCTGCAATTACAGCCGTTCCGGTTCCTAAAAATGGATCGAACACCCAATCTCCCTCATTAGTCATGGAAAGCACAAGTCTTTCTATAAGTTCTACAGGGAACTGGCAAGGGTGGATGGTTTTTTCTATGTGATTATTCTTTACATTCGGGATTACCCATAAATCCCCCGGATTTTTCCCCAGTGGATTGCATGAATATTGACCGGCTTTGGGGCCTTTGA
This sequence comes from Candidatus Aminicenantota bacterium, assembly GCA_023135565.1. Classification (GTDB taxonomy): domain Bacteria; phylum Acidobacteriota; class Aminicenantia; order UBA2199; family UBA2199; genus JAGLQA01. The sequence continues at coordinate 3,024 of JAGLSW010000095.1, forward strand.
AATATTTTTTTCCTGGGTACTTCTGTGGGACTCTCACCGGGTCCAGGTTGTAAACGTATTTTTCGGATTTCGTATACCAGATTATTGTTTCGTATCTACCGGAGAATCGCTTTGAACAGTGAAGCCCGTGTTCAAAATTCCAGATGATTCGATTCCGCATTTTCAAACTGAGGTTGCGAAAAATCGGGTGAAGTACTATATCCAGCGGGATAATTTCTCCCTTGTTGACGTAATTACCTACCTGCCAGCAGATACTACCGGTTTGCTTAAGAGTTCTAACGCATTCGGAAATAACAGCGGTTTGCTGCTCTAGGTATTGCTCAATATCCATTTTCTTCTCGTACTCTTTGCCGATATTGTAAGGTGGTGAGGTGACGATCAATTGCATGGATTCATCCGGGACTTGCTTCAAAAGATCTAGACAATTGCCGTGGTAAACTACTGTGTGCTTGGATTGATCGAACTTTGAGTTTATTTCTTGATTACTCATAATAAGATTATAATGCAGCCATGTCCAAAAGTCAATTTAGATTTTATCAAGCGAATTTTTATTTACTGTTGACGGGTTCAGGGAGCCGAGATATGTTTTTTTAGCCCCAATTAAGTAAAAAAATTTTTGAGTCCTCAGACAATCTATAAACTCGCTTTACGTCTCGCCCGTGGTCAACGTAGAGAAAACAAGCCGGGTGTTATTGCCCTATTTATTTTACCGGCGTTTTTTCCCGACCATTGTTAGGGAAAGAAAATTTGTCGCGGTAGGAATGCCGGTTA
>JAGLSW010000950.1 GCA_023135565.1 Candidatus Aminicenantota bacterium
GGGGCGTCACCCGGCAGGGCCGCCGTTTCCGCTAACTTGAGTCCTTCCAAAAATATTTTATAGACCTGCTTGTCAGGAGTGAAATATCCCCTGGTAATACGCGTATCTTGCCGGATCACCAGCACCTCTACATCGCTCTGCACTTTATACTCCTTGAGAAGCTTCAGGTCGGGAGTATATTTCCGGTACACATGGTTAAGCCCGAATCCCCGCTTTGCTACCAGGACCACATAAAAATAAGGGTAAGGGGTACTCTGCACACTGTTCATCACAACCTGGCCGTAATACCCTAAAAAATCCTTATGCCGGTTCTCTATTTCCACCCGGAATTTCACATCATCAGGAACTTTTGTTTTTTCGCCTTTTAATAAAGCAAAATAATCGAGGTCGTGCCTTTTCACCTGTGCCTGCACTTCCTCCCTACCCAGCAAACCTAAAATGAGCTTGATCTTCCGGGACACATGGGGAATGGTAAAAATCGACCGCATACCGAAAAACCAGTGCGGGATAAATAGTACAGCGCCGTTTACGGCAAGCATTTGCAGGACTCGATCGCCTTCCTCCAAAGAATATAAGAATAGAAAACCGAGAACCCCGGCCAGTAAAAGAAAAGTAAAAAAACCGAGCCCGTTGGAGATGTCGATAGAACTCCTGTCCCATTTCCTGATATTTTTTTCTAATTTTAAAAACTCCTGGAGCTTATGTTCTCCTATCTGCTCCCAACCGGCTTTGGGATTGTACTTGCCCAACTTCACCCGGTTGTCGTACCCGGAGGGCAAAAGAAAAAGATTACCGGCAAAAACCAACACTACTCCGGGGATGAGTTTCATAAAATAAAATTGTAAAAAGAGTCCGCCCAGGATTAAAACGCTGCTGAGCAGGAGGCGTTTCTTGTACGCCAAAGACTTCCAGACTTTGAAAACTACGATTCCTTGTTCCGCTGAATCGAGAAATATTTTTGCCATGATTACTTTCTCCTTAATTTATTGCCTTCGAGTTCATCGAATCCTAAATGCTGCCAGTAAAGAGGACAGGCGCCGTTACAAACAGCAAACTCGTCACACTCTTTGCACATCGCGTGAGCTAAATATTTTTCCCGGTAGTTAGTGGCTTTTGGAGACTCCCAGATAGCCGCGAAATCCTCCGCCAACAAATTACCGACACTGTCGGCAAAAGAAGAACAGGGCAAAATATCACCGTTGGCCGCTACGGAAATCAACCCGTCGCAGGCGCTGCACCCTTTATTGCCCAACCCGTGAGCTACCGAATTAAACATACACATGGGCACTGGCGAATACCACATAAATTCCACACCATAGGTCGCGCTGTTAGCCATAATTTTTTCCAGCAGAGACCCAACTTCGCTGTACTTGACCAACAGGTGGTCGTTAATACTACTGCTGCCGGAAGGAATTATCAGGTTCATGCTGAACCTATCAGCGCCCAACTCTTCTTTTACAAAAGCCGGGAAATCCAAACATTCGAGCAAATTCGCCCGGTTGATAGTGGTATTGGTGTGAGTCAAAATACCGGCTTCTTTTAGATGCCCAACCGCGGCGATTGTTTTCTCAAAAACGCCTTTTTTCTGCACAATAGCTTCATGCGTACGGGCGGTAACGCCTTCCAGGCTCACCTGGGCCGAATCTAAACCGCAGGAAGCCAGCCTTTTTGCCATTTTCTTGTCGATTAAAACGCCGTTGCTGATTAAATTAACTCGCATACCCAGTTTTTTGGCGTAGGCGATCAAGCGGGGCAGCTCCGGAACCAACGTCGGTTCACCGCCGGTAAAACTAACGGAAGGAACTTTCGCCTGTCGAAAAATTTTCCGCAGTACGGTTTTGACCTGGGCGGGCGTCATTTCGTCGCCGCTCCGGGCCGGGTTGGCGGTACAGTTGCAGCCGGCATAACAAAAACGGCACTCGAGATTGCAGCGGTAAGTAAGGGCTATCTCGGAAAGCACCGGCAGCTTGCTGAATCCCATTTCAAAAGGGGCAATCTCAACCGCAGGGTTCAGGTTAAACTCGTCTAAATTGCCTTCCAACTGCTGTTTGACTGCTAATAAAAAATCGAGGATCTCTTTTTGTTTTTGCGGTTCCCGGCCGATTTTTTTCAACAAGCGGCGGATAGGTTTGCCCTGTACCAGCGCATACAATAGCCTGGCTCCCATGGGGTTCAGTTTAAAAGCAGAGTTGGGCCGTTTGATCAGCAGGTTGTCTTCCAGCCTTACGAATATGTAAGGTTTGACGTTGGCTATAAATTCATCAACCCAGGCTAATTCGTTCATTTTACTAATTTGTCTCCGACGGCCCTGCCGGGGGCCTCCCCCATTGAATTGTCGTTGGGGGCCAGCGGCATACCG
>JAGLSW010000951.1 GCA_023135565.1 Candidatus Aminicenantota bacterium
ATACATACCGGAACAATAGATATTTTAAGGAGATTCCCAACCCATGGTTCACGTCAAATTAAAGGAAATGGAAAAAGCTTTTCGGAATCATAAGAACATCCTGGACTCATCTAAATATCCACACAATCATTCTACACTCAAAATGGTACTCTTCTATGCGGTAGAATGCGGATTGAAAGCGCTTTATATGAGACGAAACAGGTTAAAAGATACCTGCCCGGTAAATAACCTGGGAGATGGCGTTTCCGGCTTTAAACATGATTTGAATAAGCTATTGGGGCGCTTACAAATTAATATCGAGGTTCCCCGCGCACTAACTAAAGATAAAAGTAAACAAATCCACTCCAGGGAACTCCATGAGGGATGGCGATATGGAAAAGTTTTCGACCGGGTAAAGGAAGCCGGATGTGTTGCGAGTCTTCAAAAAATTTTAAATGAATTAAATAAAAGATTATAGAAGGAGTTATGTTATGGGTAAACTTTTCACGTGGTTCGATATAGAAACTACTGCCCTGCGTAAGAAATACGAGAATTTATGGCCGGAAAGTATTGTCGGTGTGAATGTTTATCCCGACGAGTTACAGGTAAGGATCAGGTCGGAAGAAAACCGGGAACAAGTATCCGCTGCGCTTAAAGAATGGTTCGGAGTTAAATATAATAAAGTAGAACAGAAAATATACCTGGAAGCGCATAACGGTTCTAAAAAACGTTTTATGCAGGTCTCCTTCGAGATAGTAGAAGCGGGTGAAGAAAGGATAATGCCCGATGTGCTTAAACCCAACTTCCAAAGCTTCAGCCTTTACCCGGATACCCCTGCTCTAAAAGGACCTGATTTAGATAAAATGGTCGGTCAACCGTTAATTTGGGCATTTTATTCTTTTAAAGGAGGTGTGAGCCGCACACTGCACCTAATTTCTTTGGTTAAAGCGTTGAGTGAACAAGAGCCCCCTCTCAGGACGTTGATTGTAGACGCCGACCTGGAAGCGCCGGGTTTAACCTGGTGGGCAAAAGAACAATTAGGGGAAGCTGAAATTTCCTTCCTGGATTTCCTGGCCCTGGCTCATTATGACGACCAAAAAGATTATTCGACTGCGCTGGCGATTACGGCGGAACAACTGCGGCAGCAGAGACTTATTTTCGAGACACGGGAAAGAAAAGTCGAACATTTTTTCCTGCCTGCTTTTAGAGAGATCGATCAACTGATGCGCATGCCCATACGTCCTGAGAATTTATGCTGGGAGTCGGGAAAAGAATGGCTCCTTCCCGAATTGCTCTGGAAGCTGGGGAAAGTACTAAACGTTCATGCCGTGATGGTAGATTTAAGGGCGGGGCTGAGTGAAATTTCCAGCCCGGTCTTGTTTGATCCCCGGGTGAATAGGGTGGTGGTTACTACGTCTTCCGGGCAGTCTATAGAAGGCACCAAACAAGTATTGGCCCAGGTCAAAAAAATATCAAACACCCTAAATACCTCCGAATATGATGCGCAGGTGCCTACGGTGGTCATTTCAATGATAAAGGGGGATCGCAGGCGACCGGACGATCTTGCCTCCATGACAAAAGAATTGACCGAACTTGTTCTTCCCGGTGGGGTTGATAACGATGAGATAACCGGAAAACAGGTAGTGTTTGAGAGTCTTTTCGATGAAAACCTGCTTAACCTGAAAAATCTCAGCGGGACGCTCGATAAATTGGACGGAACAAACATGCACGAGTTGATGACTAAAATCGCGGAGGAGTGGATCCTAACCGGGACCGCGGATAAAGCGCTGCCCCCCCCCGATGTAAAAACGTATAAGTCCGACCTCGATCGGTTGAAAAAAACAGCGGATGATTATAAGTTCGCCGAATCGGGGAAAGCGAAAGACTTTTTAATCACTCCCAGTTTGAGAAAGATCGCCCGGAAGTTCGAGACAAGTTTACCGGCGGCTGTGATTATGGGACCCAAAGGTTCAGGGAAAACCTATACCTATCTTCAACTGGCCAACCTGAAAAATTGGGGCCGGTTTATAAAAAAAGTGGAGGGGAAAGATAAAACCGAAGCCCCGGTGGATTTCGGCAGTATCTGGCCCCTGCTGACTTCCGGGAATTTGCAGGATGAAGCCGGGAACATTGTCGCCGCTTGCCGACAGGATGTTGAAAACGAAACAAAAGGCCGCATATTTTTGAAAAAATTCAGCGGCGCCGAGATAGAAGATCGCATCGCCCTCCAAAAAAAGGAGGGCCGGGATGATAAGTCGAGTTGGAGAAAATTCTGGCTGCGCCTGATGGCGGACTCGCTTTCCTGTGAACAAGGAGCCGACCCCCTGGAAGGTATGCAGAAGGCGCTGGCTGATATCGATACCGGGATTGTTTTCCTGGTGGACGGGTTGGAGGATCATTTCCAGGGGATCGCCGATGATCCCGTGGAGCAGGCCGCGGTTTCTGCGCTGTGTACCAGTGTTGTGGACGCCATCCGGGAATGGCCGGATAATAAAATCGGACTGTTGATCTTTGTCAGGAAAGACCTGGTTAAGTCATCGATAACTTATAATTTTGCACAATTTGAAGATCGTTATAAGTCTATCCAGTTAAATTGGAACCGGGAAGAAGCGCTGCGGCTGGTGGCCTGGTTAGTTAAGGATGCCGCACGTTTAAAGGGATATGTCGATCTCGATGGGAAAACCCCGATAGAGAAGTTCTCCCGTGAGGCAATCGAAAAAGCCCTGGAAGGTCTCTGGGGGTTGAAATTGGGGCCGTCCAATTCGCGTGAAGCGTATACCGCCAACTGGGTGATAGCGGCCTTATCGGACTTTAACGGCCAACTGCAGGCCCGGGATATAGTCAGGTTGATCAGTCATGCCGCGCAAAATGCTCTGCAAATGGACCGATATCGTGACCGCCTACTGCCCCCACCGGCTATCAAGAATGCCCTCGATCCATGCAGCAAGGAAAAAATAGATGAGATAGAACAGGAGATAACGGTTTTAAAAGGAATTTTTGAGAAATTGAGAAACGCACCGGCACCAGGAAAGCAAGTGCCCTTCGATCTGGAAGCAGTAGACCTGGAGAAAGAGGATATCCGGAAGATGAAAAGATTGGGAATCGTAATGGAGCATGAAGGAGGATACTATCTTCCTGAAATCATCAGGAGGGGGTTGGGCTTCAGTTTTGCAGGCAGGGGCCGGTTACGAGTTTTGAACATGTTGAAACGAGCGCTGGGGGAGTAAATGAAAGATACTTTCCCGTTTCCGGGTAAGTCACGCATCATGAAGAACTACTATTAAAAAACTGATTATAAAACAGCAGCATTGAAATTATTCTCGATATATCGTATAATTTTAACTCAACAAGAAAAAAAATGATATTAAAAAAAATCGTTATTTTTTGGTTTTGCTGTTCGCTGCTGCTGTTTGGCACGGAGAAAGAGAAGTTAGACAACATCAATAAACAGATCAAAAATATAGAAAAAAAACTGCAAAAACTACAAAAGAAAAAAGGTTCTCTCTTAGATGAAATCTATACCATCGAACTAAAACAAGCCAAAGCCGCGGCTGAAGTGCGCCGGGTTAAACTGCGCTTAGTAAAGACGGGCAGGGAGGCGGATAAAAAAAAGATCGAGATAAAGAAACTGCGCCGGATAGTCCGGGCATCCCGGGTCAATTTACGCAAAGCCTTGAGAATGCTCTATAAAATAGGCGAAGGCGCTTATATAAAATTTTTTATGCGGGTGGATAGTTTCAACGAGTTGTTCAAAAATTACCGTTTTTTCGTATCCCTGATCAATTACAAAGCCGACGAGATCGGTGAGTTAAGGGCGAACCTGCTCAAATTGGAGAATTTAGAAAAAGAGCTGCAGGGCCAGTATGAGGAGCTGTCTACTTTAAGGAAATCGCGGGAGCTAAAATTGCTGAGCATAAGCAGCTTGAAACGGAGTAAATTAAATTTGATCGGCAGCATAAACAGCGACAGGAGGAGTCACGTCAGGTTATTGGATGAACTGAAAGAAGAAGCAGTCAACTTAGATAAAATTCTCAAAGGCGAGCTAGTTCAGTCTAAAACCGGTATGCTGAGCGCCAAAGAAGTGCGCGGTTTGCGGGGCAAATTGCGCTGGCCGCTGCGGGGAAATGTAGTATCTTTTTTCGGTAAAAAGAAGAGTACCAAATTCGACACTTATATTTTTAATAACGGTATCGAGATCAAACCCTCCTCCTCCGGCAAGGTAAAAGCAGTATATGGCGGGCAGGTGGTTTTTACCGATTATTTTAAAGGCTATGGAAATCTTGTCATCATTCAACATGCCAAGAATTTTTATTCCCTATACGGTCACTGCAAAGAGATATTAAAAAAGAAAGGAGACGTAGTAACCGAAGGGGATGTGATTTCCGCGGCCGGGGATACCGGTTCTGCTTCCGGCAAGTCGCTTTATTTTGAGATCAGGAAAGATTTGAAGCCGGAGAATCCTTTGAAGTGGCTGCGGTCGCGTGGCAAAACCCGGTGAAGGCAGCGTTCGGCATTCAGCCGGGCTGCTTCGCAGCAGCCCCACATGTGTGGTGAAGCGCTTCTCGCTTTTTTAAACAAAAGTTTTGTTCAAACTTTTACAAAAGTTTGGCCTCCCCGGCAGGGGCCGCCGGAGG
>JAGLSW010000952.1 GCA_023135565.1 Candidatus Aminicenantota bacterium
GAACAAAACTTCTTATTATTTAGAAGCGAAAGCGCTCACACGCTGCCCCCTGCCGCGCAGCGGCTAAGAGGGTGGGTGCGCCGCACCCCCGCCGGAGGCAAGGAGTTAAGTAGTTGAAAAAAATAATCATAACCGGGCAGCAGATCGGGCTTTTAGGCGGGCCGCTTTATACTGTTTATAAAGTATTGGGAGCTGTTCGTTTTGCCGCGGATATAGACGGTGAAGCGGTTTACTGGTTAGAAACCAATGACGCCGATTTTAGCGAAATCAATCATATAGATTACCTGGATGCCGAAGGCAAATTAAAGACCCTGACCTGGGATATAGACAGCCGCGGTTATTCCTGTGGTCTTATCGAAGTGGATGATGCTTTAGTGGCCCTGCTGGATACTTTTTTTTCCACCCTGCGGCAGACCGCGTTCACGCCTGTTCTAAAGGAGATGGCGTTGGCTTGTTATGTGCCCGGACGTACGCTGGGTGAAGCCTCCGTCAGCCTGGCTGAAGCGTTGTACGGTTTTCTCGATTTAAGTTTCTTTACTCCCGCGGAGAAAGGTTTCCGGGAATTTTCCCATATTATTTTACTGCGTGAAGCCGGGAGAACTGAACCCGGTCGGCAGTGCAATCTATTTTGCTTGAGTGGCAAGAGACGTGAAGCGTTGTTTAAAACCGCCTCCGGTGAATATAGCTTTAGAGACGGAACTATCGTCGAACTCGAAATCCATGATCTGCTGCCCAATGTAAAAACCCGTAATGTGTGCCAGGACGCTTATTTTAACGCCCATACTTATATAGCCGGACCCGGCGAAATAAAGTACACTGCCGAATTGGACCCGGAGTACCGTTTCCACGGCGTCGAAAAAGCCGCGGTCAAACCCCGGATGTCGCTGACCTTGATAGAACCCCGGGTGAACCGTTTGTTAAAAAAAACCGGGCTGGCGCTGGCAGAAGCGCTGTCTTTAGATAAAGCCGCCCTGCAGCAAAAAGTGCTCAAAGAGAAGAGCGGTTTCGATTTCAAAGAGACCAAACAAGAAGCAGACGCCTTAACCGGCGCTTACTTAGAAAAACTCAAGAACCTGGGCTTAGAAACCAAAGAGATAAGCGGTTTGCTGCGCGGCTCCGTGAAACAAGCCTATGGAAAGAAACGGGCCGCTGAAAAAGAGAAACACGAGCAGCTAATCGATTCCGTGCAGTATCTCGCGGACAATCTTAAACCTTTCGGTAAGAAACAGGAGCGGGTGTTTAATGTGTTTTATTATATGAATCTTTTCGGTGGAGAAGAGTTTATTCAGTCGCTTTATGAGAACTATGATTTTTCACGAACTACCCTGGAGATAGAACGATGATTATAATTTTGCCTCCGGCGGGTCAGAACCTTTTTGAAAAAAGGTTCCGACACCTCCAAAAACTTCTATTTAGCAAAACGTTTGTGCACACTGCTCAGCGATGGCGAATTTGCCCGGACATTTTGAAAGAGGAGATATAAAATGATCGACATACTGGCTTTCGGCGCTCATCCCGATGACTGCGAATTCTTCGTCGCCGGAACACTGCTAAAAATGAAACAACTCTCTTACAAAACCGCCATATGCGACCTGAGCAAAGGAGAAGCCGGCACTTACGGCTCCGCGGAAACACGCCGCCAGGAATTAGAAAAAGCTTCCGAAATGCTCTCCTTAGACGCCCGCATTACTCTCGATTTTCCCGACGGCAATATCCGCAATACAGAAGAAAACCGCCTGCAAATCATCGAGGTAATTAGAACTCTGAAACCGGGACTGGTTTTCTCTTTTGCCGATCTTCCCATGCGCCACCCCGACCACCACTACTGCGGGCAAATGGTGCGCGAATGCTGCTACCTGTCGGGCTTAGAAAAAATCGAAACCCAATCCCCGCTTTTCCGGCCTGCTGCGTTTATCGGTTTCCCTGAACTCATTATCCAAAAGAGACCCGATTTTGTCATCGACGTCACCCCCTTCTGGCAGCAGAGGCAGGAAGTCATCCGCTGTTTTACTTCCCAGGTGGCCCAACCCGGCGAGGAAACCGCGCCTACAAAAACTTTTATCAAGTCGCAGCGTTTCTGGGAAATTCAGGAAGCCCGCGGCGGAATGGCCGGAGCGCTGGCCGGGGTGAAGTACGGCGAACCTTTTTACAGTACCTCACCGCCCCGGGTCGAAGACCCTTTGCAAGCTTTTGAAAAGGAGATAAGATGAATATCGTTATATTATGTTACCACCGTATCGGCGGTTCCGGGATCGTGGCCTATGAAATAGGCAGGGCCATGGCTGAAGAAAAAGGACACACCGTTCATTTCGTCGGTTTAGAACCCCCCTTCCGCTTGAAAAATAACGAATCCGAAGCCATGAGGTTTCATAAAGTGTATGTGCGGGAGTATCCTGTTTTCGATTTCCAGCCCTATTCCCTGGCCTTAGCCTCCCAGTTGTCTACCTTGATTCGCCGCTACGACATAGATGTGATCCACAGTCATTATGCGCTTCCTCACGCGGTCTCGGCTCTCCTGGCCCGGGATATTTCGGGCCGTAAGGTCAAATGCGTCACCACCCTGCACGGCACGGACATAACTATAGTGGGCGCGCACCCCACTATGACCGATATTACCCGCTATGCCATCGAAAAAAGCGACGCCGTCAGCGCCGTATCCAATCACCTCAAGCTGGAGTCGGAAACCAAATTAGGCATTACGCCGGGTAAAATCAAGACCATCTACAATTTCGCCAACCCCGAATTTTTTAATCCCGAATTGAAGTCCGCAGCCTGCAAAAAAGGGGGAAAAACAATTATGCTGCATTTGTCCAATTTGCGGGCGGTTAAAAGACCTTTGGATGTGATCAAAATCTTTCATGGAATCGAGAAAGCCTTAGATAAACCGGCTGAACTGCGCATAGTAGGGGAGGGGCCTTTGCAGTACGAAATGATGGACCTGGCTAAAGAATTAGGCATCGCGGATAAGGTCAAGTTTCTCGGCGTACGCAGCGACATCGGTTGTTTGATCGCTTCTTCCCATTTGATGCTGCTGCCCAGCCAACAGGAATCTTTCGGGTTGGCCGCTTTAGAGTCCATGGTTTGCGGTGTACCCGTGGCAGCCAGCCGGGTAGGCGGATTGCCCGAAGTGATCGAAGACGGCAAGTCCGGCATTTTGTTTACTGTAGGAGATACCGGCGAAGCGGCGCAGAAAGCGGGCAAAGTATTAAAAGACCGCGCTTTATATGACAGTATAGTAGAAGAAGGCATTAGAGCCGGGCAGGAGAAGTTCTCCATGGGCAAAATAATCGACCAATACGAGAAATTATATGAGTAAAAAAGAAAATCAAAATCGTTTTTTGCCTGCGGCGACCCCACCACGTGGGGAGGG
>JAGLSW010000953.1 GCA_023135565.1 Candidatus Aminicenantota bacterium
ACCATTTCTGCTACTTGGAAAAGAAAAAGAGTGTCCTAAGCTTTTTTAAGGGGTATTTGATATGTAGATTGGGCGGATTGCTTTATCTGAGCAAAAACGGGTGACTTTATCTGAGCGCTATAGCGCCCTGATTTTTTAATTTTTTTGACATCTTTTTTAAATTGAGTTTGCCGATAAATCTCTCTCATTCAGCATCCCATTCATCGGCTAACTCTGCAAGCGACACCTGTTCCAGGTCTTTGCCGTTCCTGGCAGCGGTCATAGCTTCGCGGGTTGTCTTGTTTGGTAACTTTACCATAAAAGGAAGGGCTTTATCGACAATCACCTGGTGTAAAAAAAGTCTTATCCCTTCACTTAAAGTCAGTCCCATACTTTTCAGAATCCGGTTCGCTTCGTCCTTAACTACAGGATCGATCCTGGAACGAACTATACTGTCGGCCATAGTTCACCTCCTGCTTTGTGTGGCCACATTGTAGCCCATTAATATTATACATAAAAAAATAATCCTGCCAACAATAGCGAATAAAAAAAACCGGCCCCACAACCCGGTCAAGCCGGAACCAAAAAGAGCCCGGCTTGCCGGGAAATAACAAATTACAAATCCCACATTACAAACAAATGAAAAAAACGTTCCTGGCCTGTCCCCTTTCCGGCACTACCCGATGAACCATTTACACACTTACATACACCGTTCCCAAATCTCAAATCTTTCGAAGATTGCTGCCCCAGCCGGAGTCGAATTTCGAGATTTACCTCCCCCCATTGCCCCCGAGCCCCCAACACTTCTTCTTTTCCTTCCACCGTCCCTCTTTTCCTGTTGTCGATGCTCAGAAGATCGTGTTTGAAGGTTTTAAGATCGGTGCTGATGGTTGGAAGATCGACGACGATGGTCGGAAGATTGTCGTTGATCAGAAGCCCTTCGTCGATGCTCAGAAGACCGATTTTGATGCTCCGAAGATCGAGTGTTGTCCCCGATTTTTATAGGTAGTGTCAAGTATTCTGTGTACATATTCTTTAGTGATATGATTATATACAATATAGATAAAAATGGGCCGCCGTACCCGAAACATTTTAAGGAAAATCCAAATTTCAAAGCAATTTCTCTCAACTCTGTTATCTACGCCACCCTATACACTCAATAATCCATTTTGTGTCCAAATCAGACAAACTGTCGGCATATAATTCCTTAATTCTTTGATCTTCTTTTTTGTTTCTTTATCTAAATTAGACGCATCGCCTCCGTGAGGGTGACTATGCCATGTCCCCAGGTACGTAAGCAGAGTATTTGATTTTTTTTCTATCTCTTTTATTTTATTCAGTAAATTACTGGTTCCTAATTCAAAATAGTTTGGAGTTTCTATGCTATCCTCTGGGGCTAGTATTAAATCAGATATTGTAATACATTTATTTATCAAAGAAATATGGCCAACTAAAACTCCGCCGGTTTCATTGGGAGAGTGTTTTTTGGCTTCGCTATCCATTATTTCAGCGATTTTTGGAAACACTCTGATTTCATACTCACTATCTTTGGGTTCAACCACTAATACTTTACCATTCTTAATTTTATTCCATCTTATTCCCATATCATCGTCACCAACAACACCATATAACACTTCCCCGTTTTCTGGAACTCCACTGCTGATATAGGTTTGAATCTTCGCTGACATTCCGGCTGCTGCGAGAGATATTCTTGAATCGGGGACAACAGTGGTAAATGAACCACAACCTTGACCGGTGCTCATTCTTACGGCTTGTTCAGTCAGCAGACTTTCCCTTAAACATTTATTTCTCAAGCATTCTGAAAAAATGAATACTATTAAGTCATCAAGCCTTGGGTTACGTTCAGACGATTCTGCGAGCAAGATAGCAAGTTTACCATGATTGTAAAGTGAAGTATGAACAATTGGGTATGGAATACTCTTTCTCGATAAATAGTTTCTAACAGCAAGATTTGCAGTTGAGTCGATAATAATAGATTGAGGGAATTTGCTAAAATCCAAGAATTGAACATCCTTTGAGCATCTCCGTACATTTATTCCCATTTTATCAATTTCATGTTTTAACAGAAATGCTTTGTTTATATTTCTGATATCACGATTGATAAGAGAATGTCTGGCGTTGTTATGTGGAGAAAACTTAGACTTATCGACAGCCACAAAATTGTTATTACCGTTTCGGGCTAAATGCACACAAATTTTCGATCCCAAACTCCCACATCCTATTTGAAATATCCAATCAAATCGTTGTTTCTTTAGATTACCGGAAAATCGATTTAAAAGTTCCAGATTACAAACGTCTCTATGAGATAAAAAGTAGACTTCTGAATTTGATTTAATCTTAGAAGTTTTACTATTCCTCTTTATTCTAATGCCAAAATTTAAAGCCTCCAGGCAAGACGACGAATTAATCAGCCGAGAAGGTCGTCGAATCACTAAAATAACAAACAATTTTTTTAGTTTTTTTATCACCCTGTTCACTCTGTCTCTAAAATGATTGATATGGTTTTGCTCGGCAAATTCACATAAATCGCTAAATTTACTGATGTAGTTGGGAATATAATTATCAGATATTTTATCAATAGGCATCTTAAAAATTAAGATTGTTGAATGTTTATTACTATCGAATTCTTTTAGTTTGGAATGAACCGGAAAGACATAGGCAAATACAGGGAAGTTATTATAGAAAACTGGGGGAGCTTCAGATTCTTTATCTATTAGACCCTTATCATAAAATATTTCTCCCTTTAATTCATCTGACCTCATCGGTTCCCAACCCTGTTTATAGTCAATCAAATTATTTCCTGCTGCTTTTTCCAACCAATCAGCCATCTGATCCAATATATGATCAAACCATTTCGGCTGCTGTAACAACTCATTGAGATTCCCATAGAAAATACAGGGGGTAACTTTTTCCTTAGATGGATTAATGTGAGCAAAGTTGCGACAAAAGTCATCTCTCAAATATATAAAAGGTGCTTTATAGGGAAAAGAGGGGGGGAAAATAAATTTGACTGGTTCTTTTTTTCGAACCCCTCTCTCCGTTTGACCTATAATATCAAACTTACCGGGGAGATTTACCCTGAATTCAGCAGTAAAGGTGTAGTGTTCGTCCCCTAAATGTTTAATTTCAGAAACGGATAAAATAGCTGGATGTTCATTCGCATACCTATTTGCCAGAAAAATCCAATATGGAACATCAACCATGTCCAAACGCCTGTCCAACAGGGCCAGATGATGCCTGCGATATTCTTGATTTGGACTTTTGTCCTTTTAGTTGTGGGCCAAATGAAGTAAGCTTCAATACAATCGGTTCGACATCACCTTCTTTTGGATATTCTTCAGTGCAGAGGAAGTGCTTTTTTTTAACAATAACTAAATACTCCTTTTTCGCGGCAAATGAAGGGGGGTCATCATCATTATTTTTGATTGGTTTGCTGCTGGAAATAATATATGCTCCTTCTTTAGCCTGGCTTAGTGCGGATTCTGCATCTTCGGAAACTTCGGGATTATCGCATTGGCTCTGACTATCATATGAGAGTGAATGCCATGAACAATGGTGAGGCGCTAATAGAATATCATACTCAAGATTAGATATGTTGTTCTTATATTTTCCCCATAGACATTCCCAAACTAAAACTTCCGCATCGCCTGGAAGTAATAATTTATTTTCATAACCACTTTCTTTGATTTTAATAAGGAGGATTACGCTGCCTCTATTTTTTTTATTGAAATCTTCATCAGCTTCATTTTTTTGTTGAGATAGTGGGCCTAAAATCTTTATTTGTATTTTCTTTGAAAGATTCTGTCGGTTAACTTCGGAAAATGAACTTCCGACTTCCATTACAATATCATCTAGATCATCTGTTTTGCCATCCGGGTCTTCTCCGATAATCAATGCTCTATCACTTGCATTTGGTATTTTTTTTGTATTTTCAAAAATTTTTACCCTTCTTTTCATTTCCCGGTTGAATGCTTTTGCATCATCACAAAGCTTATTGCTATCACTTGCCCGTTTCCAAAATCTCGAAGTAGCCCAAATCTCATTGATAATAATTTTCGGTTTTTCACCCTCTTCCGGTTCCTTATAGCCATCAAGACTGCCCAAATGGAAGTGATTCTGAATTCCTTTAATGTGATCGTCATCATTGTGTGACAAAACAAAAGCATCTAAATAGGGACGACCATAATCATCCTCTTTTAATTGACTTCTAAGATGATTTGCCACATCGTATTCATCCTCATCATCATCGTCTGCTGCCTCACGGATATTCATATCAACCATTATTGTTGTCTCTTTATCATCATTTAGCTTCAAGAGAGCCATAGCACCATTATTGACCGGATAGAATATTATTTTTGATGTACTCATTTTTTACCTCCTATATAACAATATTCACGCAACAAAAATTCTGCGTAGTTTTCTGCAAGGTTTTTAAGAATTGGTTTTCTCGCCAGAAAAAAAACAAAACAGAAAACGACAATTATTATTGAAATTATTAAGCCAAACGTTGCATTTGATTTCAACGAAAGATAGATATTGAACAGAGAAACAGGTATAGCTATTAAAGTACCAGCGAGTAAGTTTCGAGCAAATCCATACTGAATGTTATGCTGATGAACAAGTCGTCCTTTTTCAATTTTCTGTCTAATAAGAGGGATAATATCCTTTATTAATCGCCTTGCTTCTTTCAAATTCTTACTCTCCTTTTTTTCGCTATACAGAGATATATCGAAATCATCGAAAATTTTCTTTCTAATCTTCACTTTCATTTCTTTTGATAATCTATTGTCTTGCCAGAGAAGCATTTGAGTAGTAGGAAACAGTTCTTCTTTATCAAAAATTCTTTTCTCTAAAAAAAATTTTGCAATGAATCGTTGCACCTGAACTAAAAAGAAAACTAAAATGACTGAAAAACCTGCATATTCTGCTATCGGAAAAATTTTTGTGGACTCGATCAGGGGAACCCATGCAGTCCCTTTTAACATACCGAAACTCAGCAAGAAAGGAATAGAAATCAACATAGCAGGAAAGTATCTCGCTTTTATCTCATATTCATTAAAAATTTTCAAAACATTCATCTTTATTTCCCCCTCCGCGCACTATCCAAACTTTTTTAGGGGTTGTTGGATATTCGTACCAACAATTAAAAAAACCTACCCTTAACTCTCGCCAACATTCTCTTTTATAATTTAGCTCTTTATTTAACATCAAATAAATTTTAACAAAAAACAGATTATATGTCAACATTTTACTGAAATATATCTTACAATAACACTATCAAGTTTGTCCGTATTAAATGTAAGACGGCTCCAAAAACGGAGGTTGTGCTTACAAAGCCAACTTCCTCCTATACATAAAACAAATTGAAACAAGCAAAAAAGAAGCAATTTATTTTTATACATATAACAGTATAGCAAAGAGGATACGACAAATAATGTCATACCCCAAAAAATAAGTGCACATCGGCAGTGTTCACCAGCACAATTTCAAATAGTACGCGCATAAATCGAAAATACACGTGAACAAATCAAAAAAGTAGATGCACATCGGAAATATTCACCTGCACCTTGAGAACGTTCATATACACATCGAGAATGTTCACGTCCACTTCGAGAATGTTCATGTGTAAAATGAAAATGTGCACGTGCAAAATCAAAATGTTCACATGAACAACCGGAATGCGCAAATGCATTTCAATGATTTTAGGGAAAAACTGGGGACAGGCAAGAAAAGTTTTTACCCCCTTCGTGTACTTCGCGGCCTTCGTGGCCCCACATGTGTGGGGGTGCGTTTAGCCGCTTCGCGGGGGGACGCCGTCCCCACCCTATTAGCCGCTTCGCGGCAGGAACCGTACCGATTCTCTTCTGTGAGAAGCCCCCTTCTGTACTACTCATCGGGAAAAATCTTGTTTTTTCACGAAGCGACGGGGTGTGTTTGGTTGCGGATGCCATCCGCTCTGTGCCCTCGGTGTTCTCTGTGGCTAATTTCATGACCGGCTAAAATTTTTGCCCTGCCGGTTGTTTTCCTACTTTGGTGATAGGTTTCTTTTCCTTCTTCCCGGTTTTTTTTATTTTTTTATAAAATTCCAACATATCGCTTACATCTTTGACGACTTTCTCGATTCTAGTCATTTGCTAACCTCTTAATGTCAACTTTATCTTGATCTGAATTCCTTATTTTTTTCATCCATATCAAGTCGTTCTTGGCGGCAATTTTAACGACCCCCTTCTCATGAATTTCAGACAATGCATTTTTTACTATCTCTCTATGTTTTACCTCGTTACCGATCAAAATATCTACAACCAGGAAATCCTTACCTTCAACTTTCATAAATCTATGCAGCGTCAACTTTGTATTTTTAAAAGTCCATGGAGCAGATGATTCAAAATACCCTATATCCTCAAATACACTGCATATCTTTTCCAGGTCCTCCGGCAGCACGAGAATATCTATGTCTCTTGTGAACCTGGGTTGATCGTGAAATGCCATAGCGATACCTCCGACTACAGCATATTGTAATCCTATTTTTTCAAACTGCTCGATGATTTTAAAAAATTCATAAAATAAATTCATTTGTCTCAAAGCATGTCTATCGCATAACCTTTTACTTCGACTGCAAATTAAATATAACCGAAAACAGCGAATCTGTCAACTCATTTCTTATTTCTCAACCGTTTCGCCTATATGGGAATTTTTGGAGGCAGGCTAATTTTTCTAATTTTTTTGTTGAAATATTAGAATGTTTGTTATAAAATTGTATGTGAGCATCGAGTATGCCCGGAAAGGGCATTAAGTATTGCTCAATAGGAGGTTACATTGAAAACCATTACTTGTGAAGCTGAACTGCTGCCGGATGGGCACCTTGTATTGCCTCCGGAGGTTATAAAACAGATAAAAACCAGATCGAAAAAAAAACCTACTAAAAGGAGGATCATTATCCTAACTGATGAGCCTCGACTACACCACCTGAGCCGGTTTTGCGGCAAATGGCAAGATGAGCGTGATGCAGATGAGATTATCGCTGAAATTAGGGCAGATAGAGAGAAAAACGTCCGCTCTGAAAAAGTCTGCCTTTAAAAATGAAAAAAAATAATCATTTAGACACAGACATCGTTATCTATTGGTTAAAAAATATATTCCCTAAAATTAATCAGAAAATTGAAAAAATTAATGATGAGCGTATTTTTTTATCTTCCATCACCGCCGCGGAACTTTATTTTGGGGCTTATAATTCCGCACGAAAAGATGAAAATATATCACTTATCAACGATTTGCTAAAAGAGGCGAATGTGGTTGATTTTAATGAAAATACCGGGAAGACTTTTGGTGAAATAAAATCAGCCTTGAAGACAAAAGAACAAATTATTTCTGATTCAGACCTTTTCATTGCGGCTACAGCGATTTCTAATGAATTTACATCGGTTACTAACAATGAAAGGCATTTTAAAAGAATTGAGAACCTAAAAATTGAAAATTGGAGTGGATAGGCTGATTTTTCCAAATCAGGATGTTTTCGCTCAGGGCCGCATCATTATTTTGTTAAAACGCTGAATTAACAAGGGTTTCGGGATTTCTGTCAAATCTCCCAAAAACCGCATTAATCCAGGAAAGTTTAAAGATAATGACGCACTCCTGGGCTCCCCGCGCCGCGGGGTTGTGGCTTACAAGCGACCGGCTTTCCCAACCGGATAGACGATAATGGAAACTACTCGGCTGCCGCGTCCCGGAAAATAGCCCCTTATAGGTTCCCCGCGCCGCGGGGTTGAAAAATTTTGCAAATTAGGCTATTATATAAACAGCGAGGTAAAATATGGGACTATACGTATTAATGACAAGATTGACCCCGGAAATTTCGGGAGACCTTAAAAGACGCGAAGCCATCGGCAAAGAGTGGAAGAAAAAAGTAAGCAAACTCTGCCCCGATGTAAAATGGAAAAGCCACTATTGGCTCTTAGGACCTTATGATTTTATGGATATTTATGAGGCCGCAGGCGATGAGACGGCGGCAAAGGTTTCCATGATTACCCGGGCTTCGGGCGCCCTGGCGGTGGAGACCTGGCCGGCCATGCCCTGGGCAAATTATATCGAAATCACTAAAGACCTTGACCTGCCTTGATCCACAAACACATGAAATTAAACAAAAGTTTTTTGGGGGGTTGAGGGGGGCGATTTTTTAAAAAAGCCCCCCCACCGCCGGAGGCAAGATAAAGTTAATTTCATGACACAAGAGATCGAAGTAACCTGCTATTCGGGATACCGGGCAAACGAGACGCCCCTGAGTTTTCGTTACCGGGACAAAGAATACCACGTAGAAAAAGTACTGGAACGCCGGGTCGAAGAGTCTACCCAAAACCGCGAAAGAATTCACTATTTCCGGGTTTTGTGCCGGAACAGGGAGATTTTTTCTATTTATTACAATGCCGCTGAAGACCGCTGGGGGGGGGTGCAGTGCACCCAACCTATGAGCCTCCGGCGGCCCCACACGCGTGGGGTGGCGGTAAGCCGTTGCG
>JAGLSW010000954.1 GCA_023135565.1 Candidatus Aminicenantota bacterium
AAACTTTTTTGAAGGTGCGGTGTGCCGCATCCCCCAACATCAATTTAATGGGGGTGACCCCGGCAGGGCCGCCGGAGGCCGCACCACTCTGCGGCTATATTAATTTCAGGGCAGCTTCGATAAAACCGTCCCCGCCCGGGCAGTCGGACACATATAACGCACTCAGCAGCGCTTAACCCCGTGCCCACGGGGGGGGAACGGCGTCCCCAGCGGTCGTAATATCACTATGATTAAAAAAAAATTCATGACAAGAAAACTTGACAAAATGACAAAAATAGTTTATAATATAGCAAGAGAATAAATTTTAAAAGCAGAAGAATATTATGAAAACAAATCTTCGCAAATTCAGATTCAATTGTGGTGAATTGAGTCAACAACAGTTGGCTGATATGGTTATGGTTTCCAGGCAGACGATCGTTTCTATAGAAGGAGGGGATTATGCACCTTCTGTGAAGCTTGCACTGCTGTTGGCAGAAAAGCTTAACACAACAGTCGAAGAACTATTCTTCCTGGAGGAGAAAGATTATGTATAAAAAAGATCCGATATTCTGGTGGGCTTCAGGAGTTTTTGTTTTAGGTCTGATATTATTTGCAATAACACAGATGGACATTTTTTTTATACTTCTCATTGCAGCTTACCTGTTACGCCCGACCCTTGCTTCACTGGGCCTTGCCAGAAAATATGTGGATGAAAGAGAGCTCAGTATTCAATATAGGTCGAGTAATATTGCTTTTTTTGTAATGATGGTTGCATGTGTATTTTTCGCGGCTATATTAAAAGCAGAGAATAATCATACAGGCGAAATGTTCTATATGGTCATCCTGATCGGTATAGTCGCTAAAGCTTTATTTTCTATTCTATCATCGAAAAATTTTCGTGAAGCAGCTCCGAAGATCATCATTTCAGTAGGTCTGTTCGTTGCAATATTCTCCGGTATGGGTGCAATACACCATGGGATATTCTCAATAAATTTCCTGATGAACTTCCTGCCGGGAATCGTGATAACCTTAATAGGAGTAATGTCAAGATATTGTCCCAGGGCAATAGCTGTTGTAATGCTGATCATAACTATATCTTTAATGGTCTTTATACTTAGGAGAGAAATTTCATGGGCAACGGTCGGAACTGCTTTAATTGTTGGAGTTCCTCTGCTCCTGGCTTCATTCGGGCTATGGCGGAAACTGAAAGTGACAGAAGAAAGAGGGATAGAATGATCAAATTATCAGAAGATTTTCTTAATAATAAAAAAGGCATTTATAGAATTCGTCAAAAAAAATAAAATTGTAACTGATTACGCACTTCTCGTGGATATACTTATTAACAGGAAAGGCAGTGTAAAAGGTGTACATCTATATCTGACAAACAAGAACGGACTGCTGGCTTCTTTCGGTCTGACAAATTCCAATTGGGAGGAGTTCCACAAGGTTAAACCTGTTACCAAAGAGGATGGCTGCACTGTTGCTGAGATGATGATGAAGAGGCTATGGGGAAGATAAGTCACATATACGAATCATTAGGGCAGGCACAAGACCTGCCCCTACAGCTTTCTGGGGACGATGCGTTGGAATGTTGATTGATTTGAAGTATAATGAAGGCATGAGGCGAAGGTGAGACAAAGCCGGGTTAAAATATAAAGAAATAGCTGAGATGAGTGTTTTTTGTAATTTGGGTTTTGCTTCCTTACGTGAGCTTTATCGAAGAACAAAACAGAGAAAGGGAAAAGCATTAGGGGCTATTAATTTTTTTAAATTTAAAAGGAAGGAACTCCAAACATTCCAACGCACCGAACACATTTTTTTTTATGGCAAGCAATTGTTGAAATTTTTCTCTTTTTATAATAAAATATACGCTGATATTTATTAACAGCTTGTCGTTACATTCAGATATAGGCGATGGAGTTCGCCTTAAACCGCCAATGTGCTGATGACTCCTACTTTTAAAACCATGAAAAGAGGAGTATTGTATGAACAAAATAATTTTGGTCGGAATAGGCGGTTTTATTGGCGCAGCGCTGAGGTATTTGTTAAGCGGTTATGTCCAGGATTTGCTGCGAAACACCGATTTCCCCCATGGAACCTTTGTTGTTAATATTACTGGATGTTTCTTGATTGGAGTGCTATCTTATCTTGTTGAATCGCAAGCAGCTATTCCAGCGGAAATGAGATTATTGATTATGGTTGGAATTCTCGGTTCTTTTACAACCTTTTCAACATTTAGCAATGAAACCATGATTATGCTTCAAAATCAAAGGATATACGCAGCTCTGATAAACATCTCAATTCATATTATCGTTGGATTGTCATCTGTACTGCTTGGCCGATTCACGACAGCAGTAATGTGGAGGTGAGATAATTGTAAGCGCTTAATAAACCCCACCACCCAAAAAAACCGATAGTAAATGTTTACCGGACACCATCCAGGATTGTCGCTCTCGGGGAAAGTCACCCTACGCTCCATTTCTTTTCTTTTTTCTAACACCCGGCTGGGATTTCTTGAGCGCTTACAATATTTCTTCTCCGCTGACCGCCCCCGGTCATGGGATGGCAATCCTGGATTATGGTTGTCAATTACAGAGCAAGGTTGGATGAAATTTGCTCATCGATGGCCTCCAGAGGTCATCGTTGATAGAAAAAATGTGCTCGGTGCGTTGGAATGTTGGAATGTTAAAATGCTTCATTAAAAAATTGGGGCCGGTCTATTTCTTCCCCGGGCCCCGGTTTCCCGCATCATTGTAACATTCGAACGCACCTACCCCACTTTTTGCATTCTCGTTTTAAATACGATCAAGGTAGTTTAAAGGTTTAGTAGAAAATTTTCAAGCCAAACTTGAAATTCTCTTCCCGGTGTGATAACCTGCGCTATCGAGGAGGTATCAGGATAATGAAAGACCATAAGATAATACAATGGCTGCTGGAAGGCGACATCTCGATACAATATCAAGTTCATCGTGATTTGTTGGATTCCAGACAAAGCCTGTTAAGACAAAAGATCGAAACAAAAGGCTGGGCCGCGGCTTTTCTTGCCCGCAGGTTGGAGAATGGGCACTGGGGGCAAAAGTTTTATCAACCGAAATGGATTTCGACGCATTATACCTTGTTGGATTTGAAAAACTTGAATATATCACCCGGTAACCCGCTGATAAAACAAACACTATATTTGATTCTCAAAAATGAAAAAGGACAGGATGGCGGCATAAACCCATCCCCGAATATCCCAAATAGTGATGTATGCATTAACGGCATGTTTCTTAATTATGCTTCGTATTTTGGAGTAAAGGAGGAGGAATTAAAATCGATAGTTGATTTCCTAATTTCGCAGCATATGAAGGATGGTGGGTTTAATTGCTGTTCTAACAGGAAAGGAGCAGTACACAGCTCGCTGCACACGACTCTTTCCACCGCTGAAGGTATCCTGAAATATGTAAAAAACGGCTATAAGTATAGGAAAAGCGAACTGCAAAAAGCGGAATTGGGATGCAGGGAATTTATCCTGCGGCACCGGTTATTTAAATCGGATAGAAGTGGAAAAATAATAGATCAAAGAATGTTAATGCTTTCATATCCTTCCCGTTGGCGATATGATATTTTAAGGGCACTGGATTATTTCCAATTTGCGGGGACCGGTTATGACCGCAGGATGGATGATGCCATGGAAGTCCTTTTAAAAAAACGCAGGAAAGATAGCAAATGGCCGCTTCAAGCAAAACATCCGGGTCAAACGCATTTCGATATGGAAAAATGCGGCGAACCTGGGCGTTGGAACACATTAAGGGCTTTAAGAGTAATCAAACATTTCGGCATATAAAAAACCGAAGCCCGCTGCGCGGGAATAGGAGCCTACCGAACAAATGAAAAATTTAAAAGATATAGACGAATTAACGATCATCCCTGGAAAAGGAATCTTTCCGGCCTGTCCCCTTTCTTTTCCTTTCTTTTCTATGAAGAAGAAGGCCGTTATCAACAAACCAGCTTGTAGAGCGACGGGGGACGTTAACCCTCTCGATACTTGCCGGGAGGCGGACACAAAGCGATGGTGGTGTGTTCGTTCGAAGCCCCTAGCGGTCCTGCCAATCCGCCTGTTTGCGTTTCGACATTTTTGTTCTAAAATAATTCCGCATGAGAACCGGTTCTTGCTAATTCAAGCTCTTTTCTGATCTTATTAATCCGGTATATCAGCAGCCAATCCGGTTCTATATGACATTCCCAAAAACCCAACCAATTGTTTTTCAAAGAATGGTTCCTATACTTTGGATCGAGCCTTTCTTCATTAACCAGTTTGATGATAACCTCTCTTAGTTTGGACATATCTTTCGAGCCGGATTTAGTCAACCGTTTTACATCTCTTTTAAATTGATTCGCTCGTATCAGTTTTAACATCAGATGCCTAAGTCTTCAAATAGCTCCTCAGCCGTTTCAAACCGTTCGAGATTCTTCCCTTTTTCGAGGTCTTCCATTGCCTTAAGTGTGGTTTCATTGGGAAGCTTTACCTCGAATGGAATTCCCCTTTGGGCCAGGATAAGGCGATAATACATATTAATTGCAGTTGAATGGTTAAGTCCCAGTTCATGCAAAATTTTACCCACCTTTTCCTTTATTCCCTTATCGGTTCTCACAGATAAAGTTATCGTTTGAGCCATTTTTGCCTCCGATTAAATGCATTTACACATATATTGTAATACAATTGCTGGACATTGTCAACTTTTTTTAATGTAACAATTCAGTTTTTGGAAAGCTTAATTGAAACAGCCCTCAGTAAACGGGCACTCGCGAACTCTACCGGGCTTGCCTCCGCCGGCCCCCACGCGCGTGGGGTGGCGTTAAGC
>JAGLSW010000955.1 GCA_023135565.1 Candidatus Aminicenantota bacterium
CCACCCCACGCGCGTGGGGCCGCCGCAGGCAAGACCGTTAAAATTTCCCGGTATACTTACTCCATAGATCGTTTCCTAACTGCCAATAAGCCTTAACCAATTTTTCCATCCAATCATTACTGTACCCGGTCAAAAATTTCCGGGCTTTTTTAGGGTTCTTCTTGTAAAGCGCCAGCGCTTCCGCTTCAACCTTTGCCTGGTTCTGCAGCGCTTCTTTTTCAAATTTCCGCCACACTTTTGCAACATCATGCCTCATGTGTCCCCATTTCTGGGCGGAAAGATCAGCGACACGGTTAAAAGCCCACCAGGCACAGTCATAGTTAAACCCGGGCCGGCCGCAAATCTTATAAGGTTCAGGAACCTTCTCGATGCCGATATACAAAGGCGCATAAGCCGCCATGGCCGGGTTGTCATAAGAAAACCATACTAAACCGCCGATATCATCGGGCAGCCAATCCCTGACCTGGATAATAGTAATATAAGTACAATAATACCGGGCAATACACCTTTCGCCCAATTCGTTCCAACCGCCGTTAATCTTGAAAAGCGGCATCATATCATAATCCATAAAAGGGTTGGCATAGGGACTTTTTATAAATTTCCCGGTTATTTTGTCATCTTTGTCCCGTTCCGGCACCAGCATATTTTTGGTCATGTCAAAAGGGGTATCTTCATAAGTGTCCCGGTATATGTCCATTATATCTTTGACGCTCACTTTTTTGTCCGGTTTGACCGAGAAAGGGTAATTCTCGCTGTTGGGGTCGAGCTTAAGCGATGGAGCCAACAGGTCGAAAACCCGCCACTCTCTCCTCCTGGCTGCCATGCTATCCCTGGACGCATAAACATAACAAAACTCGAAAGGCTTGCCCGCAGCGGGATCATACAGCCCTAATTCGACGGCTCTGGATTTGTAGTTTTCCGAAGCCATAAAATAGTCGGGCCGGGAAAGGTCGATCTCCCTGATGCGGGAGCCGTTGCCGTTTACGCTAATGTGACCGTCCGGCACCCGTTGGGCAACCCAGACAGCGCCTTTTTTTCCTTTGCCCGGGCCGATGATCTCTAAATGCCATACTTCTTTGGGGTCGGCGATAGTGAAACATTCGCCGCCTTCGATATAACCGTATTTTTTAGTGACTTCATCGGCGGCGGCGATGGCTTCGCGGGCTGTGGCGGCTCTCTCTATCATGATGCGGTTCAGTTCGTAGTAGTCGATCACGCCGGCGTCGCTTTTCATTTCCTTTTTGCCGCCGAAAGTGGATTCGCCTATGGCTACCTGGCGCCCGTTCAGGGGAGGCAAGGCGGTGTTGAAGTATTTGTAGGTTTCGGCGGGTTGGGGGATTTCGCCTTTTTCTTTTTGTTTCGACAGGTCGTAGGCGCTCGCTGTTTTGTTTGAATCTACGTATACCTTGCGTTTTGCCCCCGGTTTATATTTCTTTGCTTTCACGATGTCGATCCAGGTGCGGGTAACACGGGAATCGCAGGTATGGGTAGTCATCACGGAACCATCTACAGAAGCCTGTTTTCCCACCGTGATGGAGGTGCAGCCTTTTTCGTCTTCGTAAGCAAAACCGTAAACGGCCAACGCTGTCAAGATTACTAAGATCGATAATTTTTTCATAATTCCTCCGAAAATTTATTAAAAGAAGCTTAATTATAAAATATTGTTAGACTTTTATCAATTCATAGTTGACTTATTTTTTTGAATGTTTTAAAATTGTCAGTTATGGGGTGCGGCGCACCCAACCTATGAGCCTCCGGCGGCCCCACGCGCGTGGGGTGGCGTTAAGCCGCTTCGCGGCAGGTCCCTGCCGGGGGCCAAAC
>JAGLSW010000956.1 GCA_023135565.1 Candidatus Aminicenantota bacterium
TCGCCGAAGGCAAAGTAATTTCATGACAGGCAATAAATAGTTTTGTCAATGCCATTGACATAACTATATAGAGTTAGGTCAGTGGCGTTGACTGCTATTCTTTCTCAACTCATCAAATTGGAATAAAGTTCCCGCATCCCTGAACACCGGATCCGTTGTTTCCCAGGGCCGCAAAGTTCCGTTATATGAAGATTTCCACCTGAAGCACAAAGATTTCCTCATGACCCGGAAGGTTCTCCGCCTGATACGCCAGCATTTACAGGCGGCGCAGGCGAATTTCCTGTTGCTACGCAAAGATTTTCCGGCAGTGCTGAGTAATTTCCACATAACTGATCAACGACAATTAAAACTCCCGGTACTGTTTCTCCCGGTTATTCCAGAAGCTCGCCGGAGGGCCTAATACTTTTTCTAATTGAATGGCGGTTCCAGGGGTAATGGGAGCTTTGCCTTTTATGATTTCATTTACTGTTTTGATATGCCTGCCCATTCGTTTGGCAAGTCCTGCCTGGGTTATATTTAGAGAAGTAATCAGTTCCAGCAGTGTCTCTCCCGGTGGAGAAACATAGTCGGGCCGATACTCATCTTTTCTTTTTTTCATAACCTGTTAAGTCAATAAAATAATCTATTTTATGCTTTTTGTCAAGCTTAAAATGGAGAAAAACTGAAAAAAGGGAAAAAAAGGAGGAAATGCAAGGATAAGAGGCAGCCTGCGCATACTAAAACAACCGGGTGGAAAGACAAAACAGCTCCTCTACTTTGAATTATGAGGTCTGTGGAATATACGCGACTCCGGGATGATTTTCTATGATTTTTACAGCATAAGTCGCCGATAAGGTGATGACGTTTCTTCCGGTTAATTTATGAAGATTCGTCAGGTATTTTTTCCTGACTATATCGTAGGTGCTTCCGGCGTCTTTTACTTCATTTAGTATTTCATTCCAGTTAGGCATTTCTTACCGGCGGTTCTCGACGGGGTGTGGTGACATGATCAAGTTTTAGAGTAACAACTTCATTTGATCCTTTGTCAAAATTTATTTTATCAGGATTATTATTTTTATGTAAATCGAACTTCTTAATGATCTCATTTATTTCATTTTCACCGAGCATTTTACCTCCTCGATACAATATAGAGTAAAATCATCTTTTTGTCAATCCAAAACTGAATTAAAAAACAATTATCCTCCCCGCGCACCCTGAAAGCGTTGCGCAGCCTCAGGCTTTAGAGATGGAGTTATGAGTGATGAATGATGAGGGGGATGGCGCCGGAAGTTGTCCACCAAAAGAAGGTTCCCGAATTTAATCTTTCGAATACCGGCAGGATTATACCAGGATATACAACAAAATAAACATAAAAAACAAAAAAAGCATCTGCTTCTTTAACAAAATCAACTTCCTGTCTTGTTCAACCATTTCAACACCTGCTGCTCCTGCTCTACCCCTAAATGCTTCTTTACCATGTATATCTCGGCGTAAAGTATCTCCTCGAGACCACGCAAAAATCCCCCGGCATGACTGTCGAAATCCTGGTACCAGACCGATTTCAACAACTCTTCATTAATACCGCCGTTGGGATTCAACTGCACTTTCTGGAAATATCCGGGCAGGTTCTCCATGATATCTTCCACCGCCCGGGATAGTATGGATAACGATATCGGCCCTATCTCTTTCGATAATACCTTGTATACCAATTCGTATTTCGTATTGTAAAAACGCAGCGCTTCTTCAAAAGATTTAAAAATACTTAAACTGACCGAGTTCTCCGCTGCCTGGATGTCATCTTCGCTCTTTTTCTTCACCTTCTCCGTCGAAAGTATCTCGAGAACTAAGAAAAAATATAAAATCCGCAGGGTATCGAATTCCAGCAGTTCACTGGATTTTACTATTTTCTCTACTTGCGATTCCCGCTTTATTAGGTCATAGATATGCACTTCATAGGGTTTCAAATCCAAACGGTGTATCATCCGGGAATTGTGCACATACAGGTTCTCTATTTCGGCAAATTTACGATCGAGGAATTCCCGCGAACGAAAACCGCGCATCCCTTCGATGATTAACGCGGCTATATCGAGATCCAGCACTATGTTCTCCGCTTCCACTTCCTGGTTTATTAAAATGCGATATTCCCCGTACTCGATGTCGAGAAGAGAAAATATGATCCAACGCAAATGCTTCTGCACCCACATCCAGAGCTGGTCGTAATTCATAAACCCCAACTCCACCAAACCCCGGCCGAACCTGATCTTATTTTCCGTTATATATTCGTTGGTGCCTTCGTAGGTTTCCCGGTTTATTACTTTTTTCTCGATAAGATAATTCCCTAAAGAATCTTCTATGGAACCGGATGAAGCGAAAACGATTTTATTGTCTTCGATAACGACTTTCTTCTCTACTGCCCCGGTTTTAACCACTAACAGGCCGGAGATGTTATTTTTGTACATATAATACAGCACTGCAAAAATTTCACCCTCTTTCAGTGTGCCTTCAACCGGGAAATAGCTGCTCATCGCTCCTGTTTAAATCTCCGTGGTTTTTTGCTTTGCCTGGTTACTGTCCCGCTCCCGGGCAATCTGGGCCAACATCCGGGGCGACACATCATTGGTGGGATAGATGCCGTTAAAACAGGCTTTGCAAAAAGATTTGATTTTTTTGTTTTGCTGCCTGACCGCCTGCTCCATTTCTTTCAAGTCCTGGTATATAACCGCATCGGCGCCGAGTTTGGCGGCGATTGTTCCCGGCGCGGCATTGGCGGCAATAAACTCATCCGTGGTCTGCATGTCGATGCCGTAAACACAGGGGTTGGTTAAGGGAGCGGAATAGGAAGCGAAATAAATTTTCTTAGCTCCCGCGTTTCTTACCATCTGGATGATCGACCTGGATGTGTTCCCCCTGACAATAGAGTCATCCACCAACAGCACATTCTTCCCCGCGAATACAGAATGGATGGGATTTAACTTATGGAAAATAGACTTCTGCCGCATAGTATTGCCGGGCATAATAAAGGTCCTGCCGATATAGCGGTTTTTTACCAGGCCTTCGCGGTATTTTTTTTTCAGCAGCCTGGCAATTTCGATAGCGGCGGTGCGGGCCGAATCGGGCACCGGCACTACCACGTCGATATCTAAACCGAGCGGTCTTATTTTTTTTACCAGGGTTCTGCCCAGTTCCGCCCTGGACTTATAGACATTGATCCCGTTCAAATCGGAATCGGGCCGGGCAAAGTAGATATATTCGAAAATACAGGGTCTGAAAGGTTTGTTTACTATTTTTTTTGTGTGCACCTTTTTGTTTTTGTCGACAAAAACCGCGGAACCCGGTTCTAAGTCTTTAATATCTTTAAAGCCCATCATATTGAGGGCCACACTCTCGGAGGCAAAGGCAAAAGAGGGAACTAATCGATCTTTTTTTTCACCGAACAATAAAGGTCGCAGACCGAAAGGGTCTCTAAAAGCAAGCATACCTTTATCGGCAATATGCAGCACAACGGAATAACTGCCCTTCACTTTTTTGTATACGTACCTGACGGCATTAAAAATGATCTCCGGGGTCAACTCCCGGTTTTTAAATTTTTCTATATAACCGGCAAACACGTTTAAAATAACTTCGACATCGCAATTGGAGTTGATAATTTTGTGGGATTTTTCGAATAGTTCTTTTTTTAGATCTAAAAAATTGGTAACATTGCCGTTGTGAGCGCCGGCAATACCGAAGGGATAGTTGATCCAGAAAGGTTGGGCGTCTTCTACGGAGCCTTCGCCTACCGTGGGATACCGGGTGTGCCCTAAACCCACATGACCTTTTAAACGGGCGAGATTCCCCTCGTCGAAGATATCCCGAACCAGGCCGTTGCCTTTTTTGATGTGGTATTTGCCGTTATAGGTCAGTATCCCGGCGGAGTCCTGGCCCCGGTGCTGGATCGTAAGCATAGCGTTATAAATTTTCACTATGACTTCTTCGTTATCATAAATTCCTAATACGCCGCACATCTTATTTTATAACGTGAATCGGCCTAAAAGTCAAGATAAAAGAAAAAAGAATTGCTGAAAATATAAAATTGAACTTTCTTCGTTTTGCTCATAGTTGGCGCTTATCCCCTCTCTACGTGGTAGGTTTGGTGTTCCGGGCGCAGCAAGTCGTTGACGGTCTTGACCGGGTTGAAAGTGCCGATAGGCACTTCGACGAAAATAGTGGTCCAGTTCGCCATAGCCCCATTCCAGAGGCCGGGTAGTTCCATGGCTTTTAAAGTCCTGCCGTCTTTGGATTTTTCCGAGATGAAATAGGCCTCCGTATCCACGAATTTTGAGAGATCGAATTTCTTGCCCCGGAAATCTTTGATGCCGCAGATCAGGTCTACAGGATTAAAATGGCTGGATTTTTTTAATATCGCCGCGGCAGCGGGGGAATTCTTGTCGATCTGGGCCCCTTCGATGATCTGCAGCGACACAGCGCCGTCCGGCCCTTTGACCCAAAAAGGCCCGCCGCCGGGTTCGCCTTCGTTTTCGACCATGCCGCAGACCCTGATGGGGCGGTTTAATTTTTCGACCAGGAAATCTTTTTTTCTTCCCGCTTGCCGGCTTTCAAAATCCTCGGGAAAAGTGACAAACAAAATTTCCCGGGCATAACGGGCGATTTCCGCCAGCTTTTCTTCGGGTGTGTCTTTAGTTTCTTTTTCGCACAGGGCGGACAGGTATGCGAACACCCGGGCCTGTATTTCGAACAAATAGCCGCCTAAAATTTTCTTGTACTTAATAGTTTCGTTTTGCAGGTGTTCGGGCGCCACGTTGTCGATATTTTTGATAAAGATGACATCGCCGTCTAAGCGGTTTAAGTTGGCGATCAGGGCGCCGTGCCCGCCGGGCCTGAGCACAAGCCGGTTATCCCGGTCGCGAAAAAGATTATTGTCTTCATCAACTGCCACCGTATCGGTAGCCGGGTCCTGCACGGAAAACTCTATTTCGAA
Organism: Candidatus Aminicenantota bacterium; assembly: GCA_023135565.1. GTDB lineage: Bacteria > Acidobacteriota > Aminicenantia > UBA2199 > UBA2199 > JAGLQA01. Next base: position 4,958 of record JAGLSW010000956.1, read on the forward strand.
GGTGACGCCGTTTTTTTCGTATTTAGAAATAATCTCCCCGGTAAAATCTGCGAACTTTCCCCGGTGTTCGGGCGAGATAGTAAGATGGAGAGACACGGTATTTTTTGCATTTTTAGCGTAAGCGATGCCTTCGCCCAGGTGTTCTTCCAGGGAAGTGCGGGCTCCATCTTCGCAGTGGTGGAATTTGAGCAGCGCTTTGGGCAGGTTGGCGTAGTCCAGGCCGCGGGGATCCAACAGGTATTTAATAATGGTGTGGTAGTCTTGCCGGGAGAGCAGGTCTTCTATATGGAAACCGCCCCGCTTTAAGGCGGCTTGTAAATCTTCATGGAAGGCGAATTTCTTTTTTTCGATGGCGGCGATAAAATCCTGTATAAAAACCGCTTCGCTGTTGTTTTTATCCTCTTCCGCGGGTGCGCAACGATAGTTTTGCAGGGCATTGAACATGCGGCTGGCCGCGCCTGAAGCCGGGACGAATTTGATAATTTTGCGGGCATAGGCTTTAGTGGTAAACAGGGAGACCAGTTCTTGTTCTTTTTTTGCGGAAAAGCGCAGGATACCGTCCCCGATGACCGCCGGTTTAGTAAGGTGAACAGGCGCTGCGCCTTTTTTGAACTTAGCCAGTTGGTCTAAAATTTGTTCTTTGCCGATACCCACGGCGGTAATTTGTTGTAAATCTTTTCCTGTTAGAATTTCTTTTTTCATCTTATTAGGTTTTGAAACCGGTTATATTCATACCCCGGTAATCTTTTTAAAATTTCCCGCCAGGATTTTATCCTTTTCAGTGCCGGGAATTTGGAAACTCTCAATTTCCTTTAGAATTGCGCTGTGATCATATAGCCCGTCAGCGTCATAATATCCAAAGGGCCCATCAGAACCATAAAGGCATTTTTCAGGACCAAGCGCTTTTAAGGTTTTTAATCGTAATTTTTTATTAAGGTATGGACTGGAAAGATCAACGTAAACATTGGGTTTTGTCTTTATATAGTCCCATATTTCCCCAAAATAGGGAAGACCGGCATGCGCATAAATGATTTTTAAATCCGGGTACTTTTCCGGGAGGCATTTATAATCCCCCCTTCCTTCTTTTCCGCCCAGGTGAATAAGCAGCGGCAAATCCTTTTCGATACAATAGGGACAGATACTTTCGATTAATTTTACCGGGTATCGATGCCAGAAAGGATGACATTTCACCCCGACCCATCCCGCTGTCCCGGCTCTCTTTTTGATCTCATTGAGCGCATCCTCTTCACTTATTCCCGGATTAACGAAAATCCAACCGTAGAATTTATCCGGGTGTTGTTTAATGGCATTTTCAACCGGGTCGTTATCCGGCAGTTCGTAAATATCGTAATGTTTACCGAGAATATCCGTCTGCCCATCTTTCGTGACAGTGCCGTTATATAAGTGCAGCCCGATGGTTTTGTTTTTGCATAAGAGCAGCGTACTTAAAACGCCTGTTAATTTATTAGCCAACCAACTTATTTTGAAAGGTTCGCACACAGCGGCGATGAGCGAAGTTTTGTCGATATTGTTAATTTTCATTTGATTAACGAGCCTGTCGATAGTCTCGAGCCTTTCATCGAGATGATAATGCGCGTCTATAATCATTTTTTTTCCTCCTTTTTTAATAATTCATAAAAATACCATAAATGAACCTGTTTTTCAACCCCGCGGCGCGGGGAAGCTATAAGCCGCTTCGCGGCAGGGTGATGATAACGCTTGTCTCATTTTCTTCCTCCCTGTTTTTTACCCTTTTTTTATGAAAGAAAATATGGTAAAATGATCCTATGGAAAGAGTCGTACATATAGCTAAGAGTTTTGCAGAAGCAGAGCAGTGGGACATCCGGCAGAATATTTCCATGACGCCGGATGAGAGGTTAGCTGCTGCGCGGCAGTTGGCAGAGAGGGTATATGGAAAAAATCAACCTGATGTAAGAGCGGCTCAATCAATCGTTTCGACCACTGCCATCTTTCCCTAATTTAACCTGCGCCAACCGGATCGCCTTGTGCAGCTTCTCAACAAAAAATTCCTTAGACGGGATCTGCGTCAAAAATTCCGATACCTTGATCTTATCCTGCGGCAAAAACAATAACTCTACCTGCTCCCGGCCCGCCTCAGTACACAGGATAAGACCGATGGGCGGATTCTCATCCGCCAGCATTTCATATTTCTCCATATACCGCAAATACAACTCCATCTGGCCTTTATAAGCGGCCCTAAATTTGCCCAACTTGAGTTCCAGCAGGATAAAACACTTAAGCCGGCGGTGATAAAAAATTAGGTCGATATAAAAATCTTCATTGTCAAGGATAATACGCTTCTGCCTCTCTACAAAATAAAAATCTCTGCCGAATTCCAATATAAATTCCTCGAGAGCCTTTAATATCGCATTCTCCACGTCCTTCTCACTGTAACAATTATGCAGTTCTAAAAAATCCAGGACATAAGTATCCCTAAAGACTAATTCCGGGGTCATTTTGTCTTCTTCTTTCAATTCCCGCAGTTGATTTTCGATGGTTTTTTCAGGTAACTTAGATAAGGCAGTCCGCTCGTAAAGCATACTGCCGATCCTTTGTTTAAGTACGCGAGTACTCCAGCGTTCCGTTGTACATAAGGCGGCATAGAATTTTCGCTTAAGATCATCCTTTATCGGCAAGATAGTAATAATATGAGTCCAGCTTAAACCTTTCAATTCTCCACGCAGTGAATGGAGAATTGGGTAAGCCTCAAATAATTGAACCATATACCACAACTCCAGCTAACTTTCCCCAGACGTTTATGCCGCCCTCCTGTCTCCCCGGTATTTTTGTTTGCGTTATCGGGAAGACACTTTTGTGAGGGAATTCCTTTTAGAAGAATTTTTATCATACCTGGAGAAATTTTTCAACACCTTGTTGAGGTTTTTTTATTTTTTTCCTGAGAAGCCCTCCGGTTTAAAACTTTCAATTCTCCAAGCAGTGATTGGAGAATTGGGTAAGCCTCAAATAATTGAACCATATACCACAAACCCAGCTAACTTTCCCCAGACGTTTATGCCGCCCTCTTTATTAATACTTCGTGAGGACAAACTTTTAGTCAACCTGGTTGTATATGTAGTTTCCAGGCCCTTCATAGGCTGCGGATGCCGTCTGCTAAGAAAGATTTTAGCTTTCGTAAGGCCATGGCACGATGAGATACTTCGTTCTTCTCCCCGGTGCTCAACTGGGCAAAAGTCCTCTCCAAAGGCGGATAATAAAAAACCGGGTCGTAACCGAATCCTTTACTACCCCGCCTTTCCGGCAAAATAATCCCCGCCGCTTCACCGGCAAAAGAGTCGATAACCTCCCCATCCAGAGCTATCACTATTACTGTTACAAATTTCGCCGTTTTGTTTTTTTCGCCGCTCATTTCTTTCAGCAGTTTCTCGATGTTTTTCTCATCGTCGCACTCCGCTCCGGCATACCGGGCCGAATAAACGCCCGGTTCACCCTGCAAAGCTTCTACAACTAAACCGGAATCATCAGCCGCCGTATAAATTCCGGGGGCCAGTTTACTGTAAAAAATCGCTTTATCCGCCGCATTCTCATAAAAAGTAGCCCCGTTCTCAGGACAATCTATTTCGATGTTAAGATCGGCCAGGGAGTATAGCGTTACACCGGTCAGGTCTTCTTTTAAGAGTTTTTCGATTTCTTTGATCTTGCCCCGGTTGGTCGTGGCAATTAATAGTTTACGCATTTTTTATTACTACCTTGCCTCCGGCGGCCCTGCAATGC
>JAGLSW010000957.1 GCA_023135565.1 Candidatus Aminicenantota bacterium
CGGAGGCTAAGAGGTTGGGGGCGCCGACCCCTTTTGTTGTTCACGGGGAAATTTTATTTTACTCCTTTTTTTTTTGAAAATCAAGAAAAAAAATCTTTTGATAATTTAATATATAAGATTTTTGGGGAGAATGGCAAAAAAGAATCGAGAGCTTAGCGCCTTAAAACTTTGATATTGCTGTTCCGGGACTTTAATTTTCAAGCATGGGGCGAGATGAGTTCCTTATCATTGCGGATTTTTTCCAATAACTTCATCTTACCCTTCATTTCCTTGCTGCGCAAATTGGCAACTTTCATTACTAACAGGTCGATCACCGCGGCAAAAGGCGCTGTGGGTGGAATACAAAATCGCCTCTCAACCCGCAGCGGTATCACCAAAGACGACATCATGCCGATGCGCGACAAAGGTACGGCTGTCAACGATACCCGCGGCACTCCGCGGTCTTTAAAAACCCGCAGCGTTTCTAAAGCTTCCCGGAAAGGCTTGTCTAAGTCGATGAGAAATAGTACGCAATTCTCCCCAAAAGTATGATAAGAGGCAATGGCATCGTATTTGCTATTCCTGGCAGCGCAGCAGCGGATACCGATCCACCTAAAATAGTTCTCTAATAAATCAACCAGTATTCCGGTTATTTCTAAACCGAACCCGGCAACTATAACCGCTCCTTTTCGGGCGATAAGATGAGCCGCTTTGTCTATTTTCTCGATCACATCACCGGAAAATATGGCTTCTACTCCCTTTAGCTCATCATATAACAGACCGTCGTCCACATCTGCTTCCACTTCCCCGGCAGGTATCATTAATCCCGACTTCCTGGCTATCCAGGTACGAAAACCCTTAAAACTGTCAAAACCGATAGCCCTGACAATACGGGATAAAGTCGAAGGTGTGGTGCCTAACTCAGCGGCAATCTCTTCGATATCTAAAAATAGAAACTTCTCCGATTCTTCCAGCAGCGCATTGGCAACAATTTTCCTGCTGCCCTTTAACGCCAGGTATTTTTCTTTATTTAATTCCATAACGAAAACAATTTACCATAAAATGCACTTTTTTGCAATATTTTTTGCAAATGACTTTTTGACTACCAAAAATTTTTTTTATGTGGTAATATTATACACTCGACTCAGGAAGTAATATGAATAGCAGCGGCAGCGTAAAAAATTTACTATTCTCGATTATTATAATTGTGTTTTTCTTTTTTCACATGCCTGCTTTAGACCCCGGGAAAGCGCTTGACCACTGCCTCTTCGATGAATGGAAGATCGCGGATGGGCTGCCTTCCGATACGGTTAATGCCATTGCCCAGGGTCCCGACGGTTATTTGTGGATAGGCACCACTAAGGGTCTGGTACGATTCGACGGCCTGGAATTCGAGCTTTTCAGGGAAAGCGAAGATAGTGAGCAAAAACACGACGATTGGATAACCTGCCTGTTTTTAGACAAACAGGGTGTGCTCTGGATCGGCAGCCGTCACGGCCTGCGCAGATATAAAGACAGAAGGTTTGAAAATTTTACCGGCGGCAAGGACCTATTAGCGAATAATTTTATTACCTGCATCGATGAAGATATTAAAGGGCGTCTCTGGGTCGGCACGGACGCCGGTTATTTGAAGCGCCTGGAAGAAGGGACGTTCACTACCTATGACGCGGCAAAAGGCCTGCCCGGGAAGAAAATCGCTTCGATATTCGAGGACAATAGCGGGGTATTATGGCTTGGGGCGGCGGCAGCCGGACTCTTTAAACTCAAGGAGGAGAGGTTTAAGAAAGTGAACATCGAAGGGCTGGGGCGGATATATTCGATAAACACAGTCTATGAAGATCGCAAGGGAGTCAGGTGGCGGGGCACGAACAAAGGGCTGATCGAAATACGCTATGAGGCGACACGGTTGTATACCACTGTCATCGGTAAGATAGCCAACAACGATATCAAAGCGATTTTAGAAGATAGCCACGGCAGCTTGTGGGTGGGAACAGCCAACGGCATCAGCCGCTTAAAAAAAGAACGGCCCCGGAAAGTGGAGATAGAAAATCATTTCCGCAACATCGTGGTCACCTGTTTATTCGAGGATAGAGAAAAGAATATCTGGATAGGCACCGACGGTTCCGGTTTAAAGCGGTTGAGAGAGGGACTTTTTACCACTTATACGGCAGCTCATGGTTTGCCCAATAGTTATATTCACAGTCTATGGGAAGACCGCGACAGGGATATCTGGATAGGCGCCGGTTACGGGTTATGCCATCTCCGGGCAGGAGTTTTTATCCCTTTCCCAACTAAATTGGACAACCCGAAAAAAGCCATTTGCACGGATTACTCAGGCAATGTGTGGGTGGGTACAGGCGGCAGCGGGTTATCCCGCATCAAAGATGAAGAGGTTTATAAGTATCCCCTTCCCGGCAGCGGTCTGGTCAGCAGTTTTATAACCGTGTTATTTTTAGACAGTTACAAAAGGCTGTGGGTAGGTACCGATAAGGGACTAAACCGCTTTGAGAACGATTCTTTTACCGCTTTTACGAGCAGCAGCGGTTTGTCGGCGAATCATATTAATAGTATTTTTGAAGACAGCCGGTTTAATACCTGGATCGGCACCGGCGCAGGCTTAAATTTTGTGAAAAACGGCGATTTCAAGCAAGGAGTAAAGGTATATTTGCCCGGCGTGCCGGTATCCTGTATTTACGAAGACAGCGAAGAGGTGTCCTGGATCGGTACCTATGGCCAGGGGTTAAAACGGTACAAAGAGGGTAAGTTTTTTTCTTACACTACTGCCAACGGCCTGCACAGCAATAATATCTATAAAATAATCGAAGATGAGCAGGGGAATTTTTGGATCAGCAGTGACAGCGGCGTGCTTAAAGTCAGCCGGGGTAATCTCGATGCTTTTGCCGCCGGTCAAACAAGCGGGATCGACTGCACTGCTTTCGGCCTTGCGGACGGTTTGAAGAGTGTGGAGTGCAGCGATTCCGCCGTCAATTCGGCGCTTCAAACCGTTGACGGCAAAATCTGGTTTGCCACTAAGAAAGGGGTATCGGTTATCGAACCGCGGAAAATAAAAATCAATAAACTCCCGCCGCCGGTGATTATCGAAAGTATTTTATGCAATAGTGAAACCATACCGCGGCAACTGTGGACAGGGAATTTTAAAATCAAAGGAAATAAAAAAAACCGGCTGGTTTTTTCTTTTACAGCCACTACTTTTATTGCCCCGGGGAAAGTAAAATTCAAATACCGCCTGGAAGGTTATGATAAGGACTGGCGTTACTCCGCCTCGGGCAAAGACAGGACCGCGGCATATCCCGCTCTGCCGCCGGGAAGTTATTCCTTCCGCGTAACTGCCTGTAACAGCGACGGCGTATGGAATAAAGGAGGAGAAACCCTAACTTTTAAATTAAGGCTGTCATTTTTTAGAACAACCTTTTTTAAAATCCTGGTTTTTGTGTTTATCCTAACCCTGTTGACCGCGGCTTATTTGCTGCACAGGAAAAATATCTTCCGCCGGGAAGAGAAGTATAAAGGTTCGCACTTAGACCCTGTTAAAGCGGAAGAGTCTCTAAAAAAGCTGCTTCATCTTTTAGAGGTTAAGAAAGTGTACCGGGATGAAAATATCTCCCTGCAATTGTTATCCGGGAAAGTAGGGATTCCTTCTCATTATCTTTCCCAGGTCATAAATGAGAGAATGGACAAAAATTTTATCGGGCTTATCAATAGTTACCGGGTGCAGGAAGCGAAAAAGAAACTGGTAGACCCGAAGGCCGCGCATCTTTCTATCCTGGGGATTGCATTCGAAGTGGGTTTTAATTCCAAAGCGGCGTTTAACCGGGCGTTTAAAAAGTATACCGGCATGACGCCCTCGGAGTACAGGAAGAAGCGCCGATAGCAGCCTTCAGCTTTCGGCATTCGGCCATCAGCTTTCGGCCCCAACTTCCGGGAGCAGTTTTCGACCTTCGCCCTTCAGCCCCAGCCATCAGCCCCCGGCCTGTGCTTGTGCATTTACCCTTTTACGGGCATTTAAAACAGTTATGCCCACTACCTCACCATTCTCATAGCGAATGATCAGGTCATCATCTGTAAGTTCACTATCATCGGCACGACTGGGTTTTTTGAAATTTAAATACAGGACATCCGCCTCATCATCGTAACTGTACCATAACCGCTTGTAAGGTATACTTAATAGTAGTGAGGATAGGTTCATTATTTTTCTATAATCTATTTGGGCCATGTTTGATCTCTCCTCTTGATTTTTTTAACCTCGAAACTATATAATACCCCCAGGAAAACATAATGTCAACAGAGTAGAAAAAAAACCGAATACAATGTTGGGTAAAATATTATCTAACCAGCCCCAGCTAGCGGCATTCGTCCGCGGCATCCAGCCCCCGGCCCGGCAGCCGAAGATCGTGCCGGAAGTGTCGATTTATAAATGTACACCTCCCGAAAGGCTCGATAGCCGGGCAAGAACAAAAAAATGGCACCATTTTATAGAATGGGGCGAAAAACAGGTAAAAGGATATTACAATAAGCACATGAAACAAAAAATAAAAAACTCAGACAGGCAAACGGCGAATATGATCGAATTGAGAGCCATCTCTAAGTACAGCGACACGCCTTCCTCGAAAGACTATGTCCTGCGTGATATCGATTTAGATGTCAAGGAAGGGGAGTTTCTCTCGATTATCGGTTCTTCCGCTTCGGGAAAATCGACCCTGCTTAATATTATCGGCATGTTGGAATCTCCCTCGGACGGCAAATATAATTTTTGCGGCCAGGAGATTCGCCGGTTGGATAAGAGCAGGAAAAATGAAATTCGCAGCCATTTCGGTTATATCTCTCCCCGTTATGGTCTAAACCGCAAGCTGACCGTTTATAAAAACATGGAAACCCATTTGCTGACCGGGGACCTGTCCGTTTCGGAGAGGGAAACTAAGATTGTCGATATGTTGGAGCGGTTTCATATAGCGCCCTTACGGGATTTTTTTCCTTTCCAGTTATCTCAGCCGCAGCAGCAGTTAGCTGCCATAGCAAAAGCCGTGATCGCCAACCCGAAACTGATCCTTGCCGATGAACCCACCGGGAACCTTAATTCCAGGTTGAGCAAAGGAATAATGGAGTTGTTAAAGAGGTTAAACCGCGGTGGAACCACTATCATCCAGGCCACCAGCCGGGAAAATACCGCTGCTTATAGTAATCGCATTGTTAGTCTGAACCGGCAGGGTGGCGCTTTTGCTTCTAACTAATTAAAAGTTTTGTTCAACCCCGTGGCACGGGGAACCTATATAAGGGTGTTATCTTCGCTTTTCTAGAATCAATGATAATTGAACATTGATCATTGATCATTGAAAAGGCCCCCGGCAGGGACTGCCCTCCCCACGTGGTGGGGCTGCCGGAGGCGAGGAAAACTATTGTTTTCTTGACAGATAAGGCGGCAGGGTGAATAAAGTGATAGTTATTCATAAAACTTCCTATAGTTGAGTAGGTTGGGGAAGTGTGACCCGGTACCCGGGGTGTCATGCTTCCCCGGCTGCTCTACACCACCAGCCTACTACTCCAGGCTTTGAACGTTTAGGCGTACTTCAGCCTGCCCCGGGGAACCGGGATTTCACGTCCCAACTCCTGCGCCGTTTCGATCCATTCGTCTATTATTATCTCTGCGTTCTTGATTGCTTGCCGGTATGTTTCTCCGTCAGCGGCACATCCGGGTAATTCCGGGACTTCGGCGATAAAGGCATTATCATCTTCAGACCAATAGACGATAATTTCGTATTTATACATCCTATTGTCCTCCTAATTTATATTTCAATATAATTTCACGAACCTGTTTCACTTGATAAGATTTCGCTTTTGAACCTTTCGGCTGTAGATTCAAAATTTCTTCGATACCTTCTTAAAAGTAAATATGATGACTCCCTCTCATGCGGTTTTGAAAACCAAAATGCCGGAGCAGATAGCAGAGATCGGCAAAAGGTATATTTTTATCCGCTGTACCTCGCAATATTTTTAACAATATTTTATCATATTTACTCATTGGAAACCGTTCAATATGATAACCTAAATCCGCAAAAAAAACAACAATAAAAGTAAGAATTAAGAAATAATCGAGAGAGCCGTTTCGACACAAAAGCTTTGGGTGTGTATCGAGGGCAGAGAAAGCGTCTGCGCCGCGGGGCCGGGGATATGTGCAGGGTGCCTTTTTGCCTGTCCTCTTTTTTTCTTTCTTTCCTTCGATATTCGGTGTTCTTTCTTTTTGCCTGCCCCCTTTTCTCTTCCTCTCCCGTCCCCGATTACCGATTATCTTCTCAGCCCATTACCCCAATTTTCTAAATGCATCATTCCAACATTCCAACTCACCGTGCACATTTTTTCATTTTTTTTATTGCCCACCGTTTAAGTTCTATTACCGGCTTCGAGCATATTGTAGTTATAGATAAAGGCCGGGTAGTAGATGAGGGGACGCACAACCGGTTATTAGCTAAAAAAGGGAAATACAGTTTTTTGTGGGGGACGCAAGAGAAATCCGGGAAAACGACGTGAATTATCAGACAATTCCAGCCTTATT
>JAGLSW010000958.1 GCA_023135565.1 Candidatus Aminicenantota bacterium
TCCTCCCCCCCCCCGTGATAAAATCGTTGGCAAGACAAGGCTTGAATGACAATTTTTGTTTTATTTGTCGTCGCAAGCCTTGCCTTAGGGCACGCGCCGATTTGTGCTGTGTTGTTTTATGGATGGGCTTTGAAGGTTTTGCCCAGGAAAAACTTTCGTGGAAAATTTACGAGGTAGCGTTAAATGTGAAATGGAAAAGATGGTTTTGAGATGCCGGTTAAAGCAAGATTTGTCAAATCTTTTGCCCTCTGGTTTTGATAGGGGAGAGGCAAAAATGATAGCGCATAAATAAGAAATAGCGCCGCTTTCCAGGCTCTTTGCCGGTAAACTTTTGACAATACCCACTAAAAATTAAGGAGACAAAAATGAAAAAAAGATTTGTGTTATTAACAGTGTTGATTATTGTTTTAGTATTCCCGGTAGCAGTAATCGCAGAAGACGGGGATAATTTGAACCCTACAAGAAAAGGTCGTATTATTTTCGATGTCGACTTTTCTCTTCATGCGGGATCTTATGATGTGGATTTTGAATTGGGGGCAACCCATAAAAGTAGTAACTACGGAATTGATTTGGATTTAGGCTATACGATTATCGATAACCTGGAAGTAGGTTTATTTGTTTCATTTAATAGTGAAACGTCGGAAACCAAAAGTCAAGGCGTTCTTGTATTGAAACAAACCGATCGTGATCCAATCTATGGTTTATTTGCAAGATATTTGTTTGGTAATGGGAAGTTTAAACCGTATGTAGGACTGATCTACGGTATCGGAACACATCGAAATACAGATACCCACGAACCTGCTGATATGATATTCAAGAATTCTATGATAGGTGGTAATTTAGGTTTGGCTTATTTTTTCAATGATCATTTCGGTGTTGAGATAGCTGCTTATTATGTCAAACATACATTTACCGAAGATGATGATCATTATTGGACTTTAGATATGGATGGTTCCGCTTTCATGATGACTTTTGGCATAATAGCTGCTCTTTAATTCTTGTAAAAGTAAGCATTAGCACAAAACGGCGTACGCTCATCGCTCATCAGGATATACGGGCCAGGTCTTGATTTTAAGTGCCGGGACCTGCCCCCCCAACCTGGGTAAAAAAAGGACAGGCCGGATTATTTGCCGCGGCATAGAGCCATTCTTATTCTTTTATTTGCGGCGCTTCAATGCCCTGCTTGTCTCTATATTTGATTTTCATTTTTTATCCAGTTCTCAATTTTTAGTCCGGGTATAGATTTGAAGTGCGCAGTATTTCTTGCTTTATAGATTGTATCGATCATTTCATCTATTTCTGAATCCCCAAGGTCGGCTAAAGCTCCTTTTGCGCCTCTTCCTGTATTATAGTCTAAATGACCATTTTTTTCAACTACCCGTAAAAGAATTAATTTTGCAAAAATGCCTGGGTCTGGTAGAGTTTCTTGTAGATGCCGTCTTTTTTGAGGAGGCGAAGAGTTTATTCAGAATTCAGGGTATATTGAGGAGTTGCCGGAGTTTAGCGGAGACTTCTTTTTTTACTTCGAGGTTTATTTCACCCAATTCACGCCTGATTATTGATGACGTTACTGTAATGAGACGATGCAAGCGCAGTGTAGAGGTTACGTGAAGTCCGGCTATGCTAAAATCGGCGCTTTTTTCTTCAATAATGATATCGGATTCCAATAGCTTTTCCGGTATCCTGCTGGGACTAATTCCAGGCTAAACTGGACTTTTGCCCCCAGAATTGTCTTGAGTCCCGGTTCTTATACCATCATAGACTCTAACCCATCTTCCTGGTCATGTAATTCTAAATCTGGTTACCGGGGAATGAGCTGGGTTTTGGGAATGATTCAAAACCGCTAGTCTTTTCCTTGTCGCGGTAGGGATG
>JAGLSW010000959.1 GCA_023135565.1 Candidatus Aminicenantota bacterium
AAGTTTTCTTTTGGCCAACATAAAAAAATAATATTTTTTTGAGATTTTTTCTTGACATCTGGAAAATATTTTTATAAAATATGTAATCATGGAATTTATAGTGATTAAATCCGAGAAAAAACCCAACCGCTTCCGGCTTGACGCTATCCGGGAGGGCCAGGCCTACTTTGTTAATGGAGGGCATTATGATAGGAAAATCCGGAAGAAATAATTTTCAAATAGCATCAACATACAATCGGGGGGAAGACAGTGAATCAAAATAAACGACTTCTTTTTTTAGTGATCGGTTATACTTTGCAATGCCATTCTTTTATCTTTTTTTTGGGCGAAGGGGAAACCGGCTTTTTTTTACCGGACCGGTTTCCCCACACCTGTTTTTTTATTCGCAGTCTTATCCGAAAAGCGGACGGCGTCCGCAGCCTATGAGATGCCTGGGAAAAACATTCCCAACCATTTTGACCGGAAAGTTTGTCTTTTTAACAAGCTTTCACTTAATATGAGTAAACAAAAAAATTTTAGGAGGAAATTATGACAGATTCAAAAGAAACACAAGAGTTAATCGAAAAAGTAAACGTCAGGTTTAAACAGTATCGAGAGACAATGACCAAAAAGACCGGTTATAGCTTTGCCGAATTCTGCAAAGAGACCGGCATCCCGGAAGATAAGTTCCAAGCCTATGAAAACGGCACTTTGTGGCCCGATATTGCCGATCTGCAAAAAATTGGCCTGAACACCGGCGTAAATTTAAACTGGTTGGTGTATAGAAACGGCGGCATGTTCGGAGCCAGGGAAAAGGACATGGAGGAAATGATTCAAAAAATCGAAGCCGACGAAAAAGGCCGCTATGCCGATTACATAAGATTGTTGAAGCTTATGCAGGAACCGGGAATGGAGGATTTGATTTTCGGTATGCAAAATGTGTTTTTGAACCTTTTGAACACAGAGGATTTCGCATCAAAGTTGACAGAACCGGGAAAGCTTGAAGAAATGCTGGTCAAAGACCCAACGAACAATGGAATATAAAAAAACTGACTCAACGCCGCGAGGTAAGCTAATAATTACCGAAAAGTTAAAGGAATTATACCTCCTTGTGCTGTATCTTTCCGGGTGGGAAGAGGACT
>JAGLSW010000096.1 GCA_023135565.1 Candidatus Aminicenantota bacterium
AGGATAGTCCTTATCCGGCAATCTTCAACGATAAAACGAATCCTGTCCGGGGGAAATTTCGGATTAATGGGAACAACACAATTGCCGGATTTAAGGATGCCTAACAGACCGGTCAAAAGCGCACTGCTGTCCTCTACCATTAAACCGATATAACTATCTTTCATTTTTTTCCTTAAAATCTCAAAGTAGACAACGGCCTAATTATGCTGCGCAGGCTTATTCCTTTTCTTAAAGCCTGGATTACACCTGCTGCTTCCGCGTAATTTTCGACTTCCACCACAGGGCCTAAATTCAATTTGTCCCGGGTGACATCTAAAATCGTGCCGTTATTTTTTACAGCAATAATGGGAATATTATTTTTATGGGCATAGAGCGTGGGAATTCCTCCTAACGCACTGGACGGCGCTGCAATAGCCAACAAATTATCGACATTTACGATGTTTTTTATCCTGCAATTAGGCTGGGGTGAAATTTGCGGCGCCCGGCGCAGGCCAACCAGCACACAGGCCAGTCCGCTTTCAGATGCAAATTCCCCGGCTCCCCTGGCATCGACGATGTTATTCTCTAAGGGCATCTCTTTTATGTTGGACAGGGGCGCATGAGCCGCGGGAATCCTATATTTAGCGCAAATTAAATGCGATATGATGGCTTCCGCGCCGCCTATGGGGTTCGGATGTTTACCGGCAAAATGTTTTGCATAATTCTCCGTGGGTAAATCTTTGATATTAGAGGCGACGGCTATGGCGTTAACCCCTTTTGCCACTAACTCATCACAGGCCCTGAATAAAACCCCGGGGTCTTCGAGCTGCCCTACATAAGAACCCGATTTATTTCTTTCACAGCGCCCCCCTATGGGGCCATCGGTAATCACACAATGTTCGATGTCTACCCCATGTACCGCACGAACCGCATTGGTTACATTAAATATCACTTCCAGTTCATGTTTACTTGACTTTTCAATTATCAACCCTACTTTGTTGGCATAGGGCTGGTAGAGGTTCAACACCCCTTTACAAAACTGGTCGATTATAAAACCTTCGGTATACAGTACATTATCCGCCATGGATATAAAATTGGAGGCATTGACCGCATTGGGATTGGTTATTAAATAATCGGTACAGGAGGCTAACAAATTGCCGGCAGGGGCTGCATCAGCGGCATAACCGCCGATTTCACAGCCGATACCCGTGGGAATGATACTGACTACCACACTCTTACCGGGGTAATACTCATTTATCCTGTCCTGGGGAAAAGGATACTCTTCTTTTTCCGACAAGGTGAGCTCGACACACACCTCATTCCCAGTTACTTTAGAAATAAACCAGCGCAGGATCCTGCTGCCGAATTTCCCGGATAATATTCCCGGTAATTCCTCTACATGGTTAAATTCCGAACGGTTAACTTTAAACTCTACATTACTTATCATTTTTCACAACTCCTTTATTATTTTTGCCAATACATCGGCTTGGTTATCTAATTCATCAAAGGTTAAATAATTTCCCTTATCAAAACATGCATTTTGGTCCGGCAGCCGGGCTGCCTGTTCCGCAAACAAATCTACTACTGTTTTTGCCGGGTACTCCATTAGGGGATGATTAAACTCCTCCAGTATCCGTTTACGCTCGTTTCCGGGTAATATCTCCAGCCCCGAAATATTCTTATTGGGATTTTTTAGCACTGAACGCACAATTTTCTTGAAATAGTTTATAAAACGTTCGATGGTTCCAGGTTTAAAAAGCTTTGTGCAGTACTCGAAACTCATTGCCAGCTTCCCGGCAATATGCTGCGCTTGAAGGGTCAGGTCGAATTTCGATGTCCTCCTGTCATAAGAAAAGGGGCTCCGTTTCAACCCGGGTATTTCCATTTCCCATATTTCTGCGCCCTGCAGTACGAACATGGAATCAAAAAGCGGGTTACGACTGATATCCCTTTTTATTATTAACTTTTCTATCAGGTCTTCATATGGGTAGTCCTGGTTCTCAAAGGCTTGCAGCGTGCTCTCTTTCACTTCCGCCAGGAAGGCGGCAAAGGTGCGCTCACCATGAACATAGTTACGCAGCGCCAGGGTATTTACAAAAAGGCCCACTAAGAGATCGATATCCGGGGAACGACGCCCCGAAACAGGCGTGCCTACAACGATATCCTGCTGATCGGTTATTTTAGAGAGAAAAAGGGCATAGATTGCCAGCAGTGTCATAAACAATGTGCTTTGCTGTTCTAAAGAAAAGCGGTTTAAAGCCCGGGTTTCTTCCCCTGTCAATTGGAATTCCATGGTCTGCCCTTCAAAATCCTGGACCGCGGGTCTTGTATAATCAGTGGGAAGTTCCAGTACCGGTATTTCACCGGCAAAGGCCTGTTCCCAAAAAGCGGCCTGGTTCATCATCATATCCCTGCCGGCCCGGGTATGCTGCCATACTGTATAATCTTTATAACTCACATTTAACGGCGGCAATTCCCTATCCGCAAGCAGCGCGGCAAAATCATGCAGCAGCAGTTCCATGGAGATTCCATCGGAAATAATATGATGCATATCCACCATCAGGATATGTTTTTCTTTTTCTATTTTTAACAATGCTACTCTCAGCAGCGGCGCTTGTGAGAGATCAAAGGGGCGTATAAACTCGAGAACTGAATGGGACATATAGGACAAATTCGACGTATGGGTGAAATCTCCTTCTCCTTCTTGCCTGTCCCCTTTTCTCTTCACATGGGAAAAATCTCCTTTTTGCCTGTCCCCTTTTCCTTTTCTCTCTGTACTACTGATGGGGAAAAATCTTGTTTTTTCACGAAGATTTTCTAATCGTGAAGAAATCGTTTCGGAGATTCCTAAACGATTATTGATTGACCGACCCAAATTCCCCTCTTGAGAGGGGTGGCGCTGAGGG
>JAGLSW010000960.1 GCA_023135565.1 Candidatus Aminicenantota bacterium
AGAATCAAAAGCGCTCACCCGCTGTTTCTTGCGGCGAAGCGGCTCATAGGCTCCCCGTGCGCACGGGGCTGAAAGCTGTAACTATTCGTCGGCTTTGGCGATGGTGATGCCGGTGTAACCATAAAAAATAGAAATCATGGGGTTCAACAGGTTAAGAAACGCATAAGGGAGGTAGAGCAGCGGATGAACACCTAATGTAGCTCCCATAAAAGCGCCGCATGTATTCCAGGGAATGAGCGCCGATGTGAGGGTGGCGGAATCCTCTAAACAACGGGATAAATTTTTGGGGTGGAGACCTTTCTGCTCGTAAGCGTTTTTATACATCCGCCCGGGGATCACGATGGCCATATACTGGTCCGAAGCCAGCACGTTCATGCCGATGCAGCTAAATACAGTGGTGGCGATCAAGGAACCGGTGCGCCGCACTCTTTTCAGCAGGGCCCGGGCAATGGTGGCCAACATGCCGGTCTTTTCCATGATGCCGCCGAAGGAAAGGGCGCAGATTATCAATGCCACTGTCTCCATCATGCTCATTAACCCGCCTTTGGACAGCAGTTCATTCACCATGGGGACACTGCTGTCGAAAACAAAACCTTTATGAGCAGCGGCAAATACCTCAGCCACACTCTTCGCCTGCACCGTTACAGCTAAAATTCCCCCTATGGCGGTGCCTCCCAATAAAGCAGGCAAAGGGGGGATTTTTTTTACAACCATTACGATAATAAGCGCCGGGGCAAGTAAAAGCAGGGGATGAATAAGGAAGTTTTCTTGAATAGTGGAAGTGATTAAATCAATTTTTTGTGTGTCCATGCTGCCGCCGGCATATTTAAACCCGATCAGGCCGTAAATAATCAGGCAAACGGCGTAACTGGGCCCGGTGGTATAAATCATGTGCCTGATATGGGTGAACACATCGGTTCCCGCCACAGCGGGGGCTAAGTTGGTGGTGTCTGAAAGAGGAGACATCTTGTCCCCGAAATAAGCGCCGGAAACGATTGCTCCCGCTACCATCGGGGCAGGTATGCCCAGCCCTTGCCCGACTGCGATTAGAGCCACTCCTACCGTACCGGCGGTAGACCAGGAAGAGCCGGTGCCTAAAGAGACAATAGAACAAATAAGCAGGGTTGCCAGCAAAAATATCCCGGGAGAAAGAATTTTCAACCCGTAGTAGATCATCGCGGGAACGATTCCCCCCTGCATCCAGGTGCCGATCAAGGTGCCGATAACTATCAGGATCAGGATGGCTCCCATGGCGATGTTGATTCCGTGAAGCACGCCGTCTAAGGTCTCTTTCCAGGAAAATTTGTAAAAGGCGGCGATTATCGCGGCTACTGCCGCGGCGCAAATCAAAGGGATATGGGGACTCTGTTTAAAGATACCGATAGCCAGGAACAGGATTCCCACTAAAAAAATTACAGGAATCAATGCCATTTTCAAACCGATTTCTCTTTTCTTTTCAGCCATTTTTTTCTCCAAAGTTAAGTATACGATATTTTGTCGCACTTTGCAAAGAGGAAAACACGACAGCCTCTTGAATTTTCTTTAAAAATATGGTTGAATTATATTTCAAGGAGTAAACAAAATGACTAAAAAAATTTTAAAAATCGCTGTGCTTTGTTTGTTAGGTATGAGCCTCTGCCTGACCGCGGAGGTCAATGTGACCGGCAAGTGGACTATTTCCATAAAAACCGGTAAAGCAGGGGAAAAGTCCAGAACTTTTGAATTCGTCCAAGAGGCGGAGAAATTGGACGTATATAAAAAACGAAAAGAAGGGAAGAAAAAAGTAGCAGACGGCACGGTCAAAGGAGATAAGATCGAGTGGACGATAACCAGGAAAAAAGGGGCTGTCGCTGCTATTTTTAACTATGTCGGAACCGTTTCCGGCGATACCATGAAGGGCGAACTGCTGACCGAGAAGAAAGGCAAAAAAAAACCATCAAGGGAATGGACCGCAAACAGAAAAAAACCGGGAAAACCGAAATAACTGTTGTTCTTTAATGTAGAGAAACAGGCTTTCCCCGAGACTGCGCTCAGGAAAAGAACCGCCTAACGGCAGGACGTGAATTATGTCGATCATGTTCATCGATACCGCCATGCAGCGGCACAAAATCTTGCGTCTGCAAAAGTAGGTAGACCTGACGTTAGGTAAATTATGTCCCGGCTAATTCCCGATTTTGAAAGAATACGCAAGAAAAAGAAGGTTTGATTGTTTAAAACTCTTATGCCATTGTGTGGCAACATTGTGCAGCATGTTTTTCGGTTTTCAAGCTCAGTCTTGAAAAAACGAATTTGCCATTACATGGCGGTAACGAACAACATGTTTTACGAATTTCAAGTTTCCACTGTTAGGTGGTTTTTTTCAAGCTCAGTCTTGAAAAACAATTATTTGTTTAGGAGGCAAAATTGAAAATTTTTTCAAAATGGGGGCGGCGCCCCCAACCTATGAGGGGCCTGGGAATTACATCTCCGGCCATGTCAACAAAAAAATTAACAGTTCTTTTTATGTGCCTGGTGTTTGTGTTTGCGGCTAATCATTCATTCGGCAAGGTGGATGCGGGTATCTTTGCCGAGCTTAAAGCGCGCAGCATCGGCCCGGCCAACATGAGCGGCCGTATCTCCAGTGTCGCTGCCGCGTACTCCGACCGCAACCTGATCTATGCCGGTACAGCCACCGGCGGGGTGTGGAAATCTTTGGACGGCGGCATCACCTGGAAACCGGTTTTCGATGACCAGTCCTGTTCTTCCATCGGCGCCGTGGCTATCTACCGGAAAAATCCCAACATCGTCTGGGTGGGAACCGGCGAACCTTTGCCCCGCAATAGCTGCGGCGTAGGCCGGGGCGTTTTTAAATCCTTAGACGGCGGCAAAACCTGGCTGAACTTAGGTCTCGAGAAAACCGAAAAAATTTCCGCTGTACTGCTGCACCCGGATAATCCCGATGTGGCCTATGTGGCGGCTATGGGTGCCACCTGGGGCGAAAACCCCGAAAGAGGGGTGTTTAAAACCCTGGACGGCGGCAAAACCTGGAAAAAAATTCTCTATGTAGACCAAAAAACCGGCGCCGCCGAGTTAGCCATGGCACCGGGCAACCCCAACAAATTGATTGCCGGTATGTGGCAGCACCGCCGCTGGCCCTGGTTTTTCACCTCCGGCGGCCCGGGCAGCGGACTCTATATCACCGTAGACGGCGGCGAAAACTGGAAAAAATTAAGCGCTGAAGACGGACTGCCTAAAGGTGATTTGGGCCGTATCGGCGTGGCTTTTGCTACCAATCGAGCGCAGGTGGTTTATGCCCTGGTAGAAGCAAAAAAGAACGTACTGCTGCGTTCGGAGAACGGCGGTTTTAATTGGAAAACCGTAAACAAAGACGATGGCGTCCACGGCAGGCCTTTTTACTACAGCCGCATCTGGGTCAACCCGCGAAACGAAAATATCCTTTATTTACCGCAGTCCCGGCTGAGATACAGCGAAGACGGCGGCAAAACCTTTTCCGAACTCGCGTCCCGGGGACAGGCCCATGCCGATTTCCATGCCATGTGGATTCATCCCGACGGAGAATACCTCGTCGTGGGCAATGACGGCGGCATCGTAATTTCCAACGACCGCGGCAAGAGTTGGCGTTTCGCCGAGAACCTGCCTTTAGGCCAGTTTTATCATGTTAGTTTCGACATGGAAATCCCTTACAATGTTTACGGCGGTTTGCAGGATAACGGTTCCTGGCGCGGCCCGGCTTACACCCTGGTGGAAAGAAGGTTATACGACTACGGTTGGAAAACCCTGGGCGGCGGCGACGGTTTCGATACGGAACCCGACCCGGAAGACAGCATGTGCGGTTACGGCATGTCCCAGGGCGGCAGGTTGTATTATTATAATGTAGGAACCGGCATCAGCCGTACCATCGTACCTACGGAATCGGATGTAAAGCACCGCTATAACTGGAATGCCGGTTTTGCTGTGGATCCTTTTGCACCGGCCACTATTTATCTGGGCAGTCAATTTGTGCACCGCAGCAAAGACAAAGGCAGCACCTGGGAGATCATCAGCCCCGACCTCACCAGCAATGACCCGGAGAAACAAAAACAGGCCGAAAGCGGCGGTTTAACTTTAGACGTCACCAATGCGGAGAATCATACCTCTATTTTGTGTATCTCCCCCAGCCCGGTAAAGAAAGGCATCATCTGGGTAAGCACGGACGACGGCAATGTGCAGCTCACCCGGGACAACGGTAAAAACTGGGAACCGGTTTCCGCCAACATCAACAAAGGCAAAAAGAGAGACCGGCGAGTGCCGGCCGGTACTTTTGCCCCCCACGTGGAAGCTTCCCGGTTCGACGCCGGCGCTGCTTTCGTGGTGTTCGACGATCATCGCCGTTCCAATTGGACTACTTATGTGTATGCCACTGCCGATTTCGGCAAAACCTGGAAAAGCCTAACCACGCCGGAAATCGACGGTTTCGCCCATGTAATCCGTCAGGACCCGGTGGCAAAGGACCTGCTTTTCATGGGCACGGAGTTCGGTTTGTTCGTCAGTCTTAACGGCGGCAAAGAGTGGCTAAAATGGACTCACGGTCTACCTACCGCCCCGGTGCGGGACGTGGTTATCCATCCCCGCGAGTTTGATCTCATCATCGGTACTCATGGCAGGTCGGTGTATATCGTTGACGACATCTCGCCGCTGCGCGGTCTCTCCACTGAGATATTGAAGAAAAAACTCCATCTTTTCAAAGTTCACGACACTTATCATTTTCGCCGCGGTCGAATCAGTTCTTATTCCAGCCCCGGCGATGGCGCTTTTACCGGTGAAAACAAACAGATGGGCGCCTGTTTTACCTACTACCTGATTCCCTCCAAAAAGGAGAAAAAAGAACTAAGTGAAGAAGATGAAGAGAGGACCCGGCGCCGTGAGATGATGAGGTCGCGTATGGCCTCCATGGGGGGGCGCTACCCGGGCATGGGAGGCGCAGCCGGTAAAACCGATGTGCAGGTTACCATTCTCGATGCCGGCGGGGAAAAAATTCGCACCATAAACGGCACTGAGAAAAAAGGGTTCAACCGTATTTACTGGGATTTACGTCATGAAGCGCCGAAAAGTTCGTCGCGGTCCAGTTCGCCCTGGCGGCGTTTCCGGGGTGGATTGACTGCGCTTCCCGGCACTTACACGGTGAAAATCAAGTACCATGACCGGGAAATGAGCCGGACTTTCGAAGTAAAAAACGATCCCCGTCTCGATATCGACACTGAAGTCTTAAAGAAGAATTTCCAACTGGCTAAAGGTGTCCAGGGTATCTCCGCTGCCTTGAACAAAGCGGAAAAACAGATAAAAGACACCCGCAAGCTCATCAAAACGGTCAGGGAATACGCCATGGGAACACGCTCCCCAAAGACCAGGAACGTAATGAAAGCCTGCCGCGAGTTAGATAAAAAGCTGCAGGAATTGGCGGAAAAGATCACTCCTGAACCCAAAAAGCAGGGGATTTCCGACCGTTCGGAAGGGCTGAACCGCCAGGTGCGGATGGTGCAGTATGGTTTCAGCAGGTCTTATTTACCTGCCACCCAGGCGGTGAAAGTCAAGTATGAAAAGATGAAAGTCGAAGTTAATACTTTCTTGAAAGAACTGAACGCTTTTTATGAAACAGAAGTGGCCGGTTTTGAGAAGACTGTTAAGGAATCGGGATTTTCGCTTTTTAAACCTTTCAAGCCCATAAAAATAGAAGATAAAGGGGGCGGCGCCCCCAGCCTATGAACGTGGGCGAAACGATTTCTTCACGTTTAGAAAATCTTCGCGATAAAATATAACTTTATAAAAGAGGCCGGGTTTCCTTAGAAGCCCGGCTTTTTTGTTTTAGAGGTGTTTTTTTTTGTGGCAGATATAGTTCTTAGCAATAAAAAAAATTCTCCCGGAGAAGCAGGAGATTTAATATTTACTTTCTTTGACTTTTCCCTTGATTTTTTTAACCGGGTGTGTTATTTTTTTGGATGTCCTATTATTTAGGATTAAAAATACAAATTTAGGAGAAAAAA
>JAGLSW010000961.1 GCA_023135565.1 Candidatus Aminicenantota bacterium
GATCATTTTATCGACAGCGTCATCCGGGTTTATCATCCAGGTGGAACTAACGGAAGATTCGGTCTGCCCGTACACGTTCACTAACCGGGAAAAAGGAAAATACTGCTGGAAAGCCTGGATATCGTATTTTCTTAAGGCTTCGCCGCCCAACGAAATAAAACGCAGGTATGGAAAATCTTCCGCCCCGGTGAGGGTGTTGACAAAAAAGTTGTAAAGGGAAGGTACGGAATGCCAGAGGGTGATTTTCTCGTCTATTACGAATTTGGCTATATCTAAAGCGAACCGGCTTTCCCGGACGTCCACTACGTGCAGGGAAGCGCCGCTGTGCAGGGCGGAAAAGATATCCTGCACCGAGCCGTCATGACAAAAAGAGGAAAACATGGTCATCTGATCCGCCGCGGTAATAGAAAAGAGGCGTATCCAGTTGTTAACGTAGTACAGGGCGTTTTCGTGGGTTTGCCGCACCCCTTTGGGCCGGCCGGTAGAACCGGAGGTGTAAAGGATATAGGCCAGCTTGCCGGTCAGTGCTTCGCGGGGTGGGTTTTCGGCGGGGACTGCTGTTTTTGCGATAGTGTCTATATTTATATATGCGATGTTATTTTCCGCGGCCACTTCCGCGGTTGTATCTTCATTGACGGAGTCGGTGAGCAGCAGGGCGGCTTCGGCGTCGGCTGCCATATAACTCAACCGGCTGTGCGGAAAATCAGCGGAAAGCGGCACATAAATATTGCCGGTTTTTAATACGGCCAATATAGCGATTATCATGCGCGGGTCATGGCTAAATAAAAGGCCGACGGTGCACTGGCTTTCCCGGTTAAGAGTTTTTTCGCGGATGAGATGGGCGGCCCGGTCGGCGCTGCTATTTAGTTCTGCATAGGTCAGCGTCCCGGTAACGGAATGAACCGCTATTTTGTGCGGTTGTGCGGCTGCTTGTTCTTCAAATTTTTTCACCAACATGTATGATTCTCCTTGCTGCGTATTATTGGGGGCAATTTTTTACCACGAAGAGCACGAAGGGCACGAAGGAGGCAGCGCCTCCAACCGATAAAAACCTTTCAAAAAAATTACGACCCCGAAACTTTCTTCGTAATACTTCAATATTCCAGTGACTGAACCTGGTTGAGCACAGTAGAATGAAATTCATTTACCAGATGCTCTCTTTTTCTTCTTTCTGCCTGTACGCATGCAAGCTTTCATCAGGATTGCGGGTAACATATTCGAGTATTTTGACATACTCGGCATTGATATACTCGATGGTTCCAGGTTTATAAACTTTTCTCTTATAAGCGCAGCTAATTTCGATGCCGTTTTTGTATTCCATCACATAAGGTTCGATGTCGAACTTCACATCCTGGGCTCCAGGAATATGCCGGGATTCGCAGTCGGACAATTCCTGCTCCCGGGTGGCATCCTGCGCGTTGAACATGTTAAAAGAGACGGGCACTTCAGGATACCTCATGTTCAACTCCTCCAGCACCAACTCGATGGGATAACCCTGGTGCTCAAAGGTCTCCATTACTTCGCGGTGCACACGCTGTAAAAAATCAGCGAAACCGGCACCCCGGTCTACCGGGGTCTTAAAAAGAATGGAATTGATAAAAAATCCGATGATGCCGTGCAGCGCTGTATGCTCCCTGCCTGCGCCGATGATGGAACAGGTGATCTCTTCCTGGTCGGAAAAACGGGACAACAATACCAAAAATGCCGAAAACATCACTACAAATAGGCTGGTGTTGTGTTCCCCGGCTGCTTTTTTTAACTGCTCTTTTATTTCCCGGCGGATGACATACCGGTAAACCGCTCCCTGCCGCGATTCTTTCGCTTCGCTAAAATCTTCGGGCAATTGCAGGGCAGTCACCCCGGCGGCCAATTTTCGCCGCCAGAAAAGACGCGCTTCCCTGCCTTTCTCCGGCTGGTTCACCCGGCGGTTCTGCCAGGCGGCAAAATCTTTATACTGTACGCGCAGCGGTTCGATGTCCACTTCCCGCCCGGTTTTACAGCTTTCATAAAAACGGTAAAAATCCCCTTCCAATATCTGCAGGGACCAGCCGTCGGTGATGATGTGATGCAGGTTGTAAACAAATTCATAACTGCTGTCAGCCAGCTTGATAAGCAGCGCCCGGAACAAGGGGGCCTGCGTTAGATCGAAAGGTTTTTCCGCTGTTTCAGCCAGTGCCTGTTCTTTGCGGCGTTTTTTCTCCACTTCGGGCAGCGCGGAGAGGTCGATCTTCTTTAAGGGCGATTCTACCGCAGTCGTGACGTACTGGACGGGGTTATCGTTTACGATTTTGAATCCTGTCCTGAGACTCTCGTGACGCTGTACCATTAGATGCACTACTTTTTCTAACAGCGTTTCATCCAGTTCTTCTTCCAGGCGGATCAAACCGGGCATGTTAAAAACCGCACTCTCTAAGTCGATCTGGTCCAGCAGGAAAAGGCGTTTCTGGTTGTAAGAGAGTTCGTAATACTCCTGCTTCTCGACTGTTTCTAAGTCCATGAATTTGTCCTGGCCGCCGCGGCTTACAAGCCGGGCAATCTCCCTTATAGTGGGGGTTTTGAAGATTTCAACCAGGGCGATTTTCTTATCGAATTCTTTGTGGATGCGGGAGACGATGAGCGTGGCTTTTAACGAGTGGCCGCCTAACTCGAAGAAATTGTCGTCTATGCCGATGCGCTCTTTGGCTGTGTCTAAGACCTCCGACCATATGAGGGCTAACTTGTGCTCTACTTCACTGCGAGGAACGGCTGCTGCCGCGGCAGTTGCAGCGAAGCCTTTTTTTAATTCTAAGCGCAGGTGAACACTGTTCTCAGCGGTTTTATAAAAGAATAGTTTTTGGAATACGGAACTGCGCCATTGGGGGGGTAATATATACACACTGCCTCCGCGGCTCAAAGGTCGCAGCACCTGTTCGGGCGAGCCGTCAAATAAAAAAGAAGCGATTAACTCACCGGGTTCGTTTTCTTCTTGCCTCCGGCGGGCAGGGGGCTCTTTTGAAAAACTGCCCCCTGCACCCCCGCAAAACTTTTTATTAGCGAAACGCTTGTCTGCTGCTTGAAAACCCTTCATAGGCTCCCCGCGCCGCGGAGTTGAAAAACTGCCCCCTGCACCCACGCAAAACTTTGGCTTATTTAGAGAGTACGTTTGATGAGCGTTTTCTTCATCACTGGATAGGGACGCGCCGTCTCCAACCAGGACCACTTCCCGAAGCCCGCGCCTTTCGCTGCGTTCCGTCTGCGGCACAAACGCAAGTCCGGCAATGTTTTTTAATACGTCATCAGCAGGCAGCGCGCCGCTGTTCTCCAATATCTTTTCCACTAACTCCAGGAAAGTAACTTCGCCTTCGCTCAGTACCACTACATCTACTGCGGGGTCGCGCAAAACCCTTTCATAATCGCTGGTGGCATAAGGCCCCCCGGCAATGACAGGAACATCTATGCCCCACTGCCGCAGCAAAGCTAAGGTTTTATGAAAGAAATCACTGTAATAGGTGAGAGTGCGAATCCCGATGACATCAGGTTTGAATGTGTCTAACAGGTTCTTTAATCCTGCATAATTGTCGAAATCGATGCGCGATTTGGCGATTTTACCGTTGATTTTACTGCCGAGATGCCGGTTTAAATAGGTCAGTAGATAAAGCAGACCTAAGGGCGGTTCCATGCCGTCATAAAGAATGTCCCGTTCGCTGCTGAAAAATTGGGACAAATCCAACAGCAGTATCCTGAGCGCGTCTCCAGCGGGTTTAATGGCGGGGAAATGCGCCTCCAAACAGCTTTCTAAGTCGGGCACAGATACGCTCTCCTCGGCGATAAAATCCCGGCTGCCTACTTCTTCCGCCTCGATGCCTGCAAAACGCAGCAGTTCGGCAAAACTCTTGATCGGCGTAGGTAAATAACTGTTATACTTCTGTACGATTTCGTCTTCGCTGAGCACTTTCATTTGATAGGGGAGCTTTTTTAATAGGCGCTCTTTTAACAGGAAATAATCGTTTAAGAATTCCGCCTGGATTCCTTTGGTGAAACTTTTGGCAAAGGGCAGGGTTTCGGGCAGTTGGTGGAAGGCCAGGTTGGCGGAGCGTTTGATGCTCTCCCCGGAGACGCCGTGTTTTATAGCCATTTCCGCCATGTCGGTGTGGGGATAGATTTTCAATATGTGCAGGTAAGGGAAATCGATCCACTGCAAACTCTTAAGAAAATCCAGGGTCAACCCGGCTTCCTCTTCGGTCTCCGTGGGAAATCCGTGCATCAAAAATAACTCTAAAATCACCTGGGGATGTTTTTTACATAAATATTCGACATTTTCCCGCAGTTTTTCTAATTTCATGTTTTTCTTGATGAGCTTTTGCAGCCGCGGCGAGGCGGTCTCTAAGGCCAGTCCCAAAGAAACCGTACCCGCTTCCACCATCAGGTCGATGTACTCTTTAGTCAACAGGTCGGTGCGCAGGCCGTTGGGGAAAAAGAGGAACACCTTTAGACCGTTGTCTATGAGCAGCCGGAAAAACCGGGTGCTGTTCTCCACGTCTAAGTTGAATATGTCGTCTACAAATACGAAACGCCTCAGACCCATGTCGTAATAGAGTTTTACTTCGGCAAATATATTTTCAGCAGAACGGAAAACATGTTTTTTGGGCCAGATTTTGTGGCAGTAGAGACAATTGTAAGGACAACCGCGGCTGGCCTGGATGGTGACTGTGTGTTTCACCATTGCCAGCCCGATTTTTTTGTTGTAATGATTATAACTAATTAGAGAGCGGTCCGGTAAGGGCAAACCGTCGAAATCGGTAATCTGCGCCCGGGACGGGGTGACGATGGGCTGCACCTGCTTCGATTCGAGACCGCGCAAAAGAAAAAAAGAATGATGCTCCAACGCGGCGGCATCGGTTAACAAGACCATAGCCCGGTTTTTTTCTAAGGCGGCGGTTACTGAGGCGCTGGAGCGACCGGGGTCTATGGGCACATAAGCGCCCCCGGTTTTTAATAGGGCCAGTTCCGCGGCCACCATGTCTGTACCGGGTGCCATCATAATCCCGGCGGCTGTACCGGGCACGATTCCCCTCTCGGCTAACAGGGCCGCAAGCCGCTCCGCCTGTTCAGCAATTTGCTTGTAATTTGTATTTTGTGATTTGTAATTTTCTTCTTCGATCTCCGTAACAACTACCGCCGTCTTTCCTGGGTTGTCCTCTACCTGCTGCTCGAACAACGAGAGCAAACGCTGGCCGCGGTTCTCCCCGTCCTGCGCCGGAAATGGAGTGTCTTCCGCTGCGGCGGGGGCAATCTCTATATCTATCCCGCCTGCCTGTATCCCGGCGGCCGGTACTGCACCGCCCGAAAAGGTCTCCCGAACAAGATATGTATATTGAGCCAGGACTTGTTCTAAGTAGGTTTTTCCTGCTAATAAAGAATCATCCACCCTGTTTACATAGGGGAAAACACCTTTTTCTAATAACCGGTTTACAGCGGCGCAGTCCGCGGCAGGAAGTTGGGCGTCTTCCAAAACCGGTTCCGGCAGCCTGTCCCTATCCACTTTGCCGTTGGGCATCAGGGGTAAACTGTCCAGCACCACGAATCGCGGCACCATATACTGGGGCAGGTTACTGCCGAGCATGCGCTTAATTTCGTCCGCTTCGACGCCTCCCAGCACCACGTAAGCCAGCAGCACTTTTTGACCGGCTGCGTCTTCCTTAACCACCACCACGCACTGGCGCACTTTTTCCATGGCCAATATTTTACTCTCGATCTCACCGGGTTCTACCCGGAAACCGCGAATCTTCACCTGGAAATCTTTCCTGCCGCGCAGTTCGATATTGCCGTCTTCGCGCCAGCGGCCCATATCCCCGGTGCGGTAGAGTTTCTGGCCTGCCAAAGATAAACTGGGGTGCAAAATCAATTTCTCTGCGTTCAAAGCGTCGTTATCGATATAACCTAAGATTTCGGAGCTGCCGGCGGCGAAAAGTTCGCCCCACACGCCCATGGGCACAGGTTCCAAGTGTTCATCTAAGATATAAATCTTTACATTGGAGATGGGTTTGCCGGCCGGGGGGATGGGAGTTTGCGCCGCCGTGGCAGCGTCTAAAGTATAAGAAGTGACCACGTGCATCTCGGTAGAGCCGTAGTGGTTGTGCAATTGCAGGGTGGGATTCAAATCTAAAAAGCGTTTTAAACCGGCGGTTATTTTCAACTGTTCCCCGGCGGTGACGATGTGTTTCAGGCTGTGATCGAAAGAACGGTCCCAGCGGCTCGACTCGTTGAACAAAAAATTCAGGTACGAAAAAGGCAAAAAGAGAACTTCTATGCGGTGCCGGCTTAGAAAATCCATCAGGTAGTCGATGTCCTGGCGTTCGATGTCGCCGATTAAGTGCAGTTCGCCGCCGCCGGTTAAGGCGCCCATAATCTCCTGGAAAGAGACGCAAAAATTGATGGAGGTAAACTGCAAAACCAGCAGCGAACAGTCGATGGAGGTTTTTTGCTCCTGCCAGTCGATCAAGTTGGTCAGGCAGTCGTGGGACAACATGGCGCCGTTGGGCGTGCCGGTAGAACCGGAAGTATAGTTCACATATAAAATATCGGTAGGTTGGTTTACTACTTCCGGGTTTTGGGCCGGATAGTTCTCGATTTTCCCCCACAGTTTCGTCACATCCAAAATTTTACCCCGGTAATCGCCGAATAGCTCAGGCCTCATTTTATCTATGACCAGTAACGCCGATTGGCTGTCCGAAAGCACATGCAGCACCCGGTCCCGGGGATAGGTGGGGTCTACCGCCAAATAAGCGGCGCCGGATTTGATAATGCCTAAGAGCACTGCGATCATATCTATAGAACGCTCCATGGATACGCCGACAACATCGTTGGGTTTTACTCCCTGTTCTTCCCGCAGGTAAAAAGCAAACCGGTTGGCTTTGGTATTTAATTCTTCGTAGGTGATGGTAGGCGAATCCCCGTACCCGGATGCGGGGTCCTCCGGCTGAGCAGGGGCCGGCCTATCTCCGCTTTCCTTAGCCCGGTTTTCCTTAGCTTCGTTTTCCAGGCCCCCGTTTCCCAGGCCCACCACGGCGATCTTCCGCGGGTTTTTCTCCACCTGCCGCTGGAAAAGCTCCTGTAGGGTCAAAGAAGAAAAAGCAGCGCCGGTGTCGTTAAAGCTTTCGACTACTTTTTCATATTCGGCCTCTGCCATATAAGGCAGGTCGGCAATGGGATCATCTGCTCTCCCTGCAGCGGCCCTATCGGTTGATGCCGCGCCCGCCTCCATGCCGCTGTCGAGAGAAATTCCTGCTTTTTTGCCGGGAATTCCAGGCGATACGGTATTTTCGACCAGGAATAAAAAATTCTCTATCAAACGCTGCACCGTGCTGCGCTCGAACAGGTCGCTGTTGTACATAAGGGAACCGTACAACTCGCCCTTGCCCTCTTCTATAAACAAAATCAGGTCGAACACGCTCATGTTGAAATCGCTGCTGTGGATGTAGGGTTCCAGGTCTACGCCGCCCATACGCAGGGCTTCATCTTCGGTTTCGGTATTGTTATGAGCGATCATCACGTTAAACAGGGGAGATTGACTGATATCCCGGTCTAAGTCTAAACGTTCCACCAAAAGATTAAAAGGATAATCCTGGTGCCGGTAACATTCCAGGGTCTCCTTCTTCACCTCTGCCAGCAGTTCTTTCAACGAACCCTGCGGGTCTACCCGGCTGCGAAAAACCAGGGTGTTGACTAAGAAACCGATCATATTTTGTAGTTCCGGCTGCTTCCTACCGGCGATGGGAGAACCGAGGATAATGTCCTGTTGGCCGGTGATTTTGTACATGAAAATATTAAAAAGCGCCAGCAGCGCCATAAACAGGGTGACGTCCTGGCCCCGGCAGAAGCGGTGCAGGTTACGGGCGGTTCCGGCTGCTACCGTAAAGGGAATGGTGCCGCCGTTAAAGGTCTGCCTGGATTTGCGGGGAAAATCTAAAGGCAGTTCGATGCCGTTGGGTTTATCTTTGAATTTTTCCAGCCAATATTGCCCCGCTTCGCTGAAACAGTCGCTGTCTACCAGGGCATTATGCCAGGCGGAATAATCTTTATACTGTACTTTTAAGGGCGGCAGGGGTTTTTCTTCGTTTTGCAAACGGGCGTTGTATAGGGTCACCACTTCGTTGAACAACAGGCCCTGGGACCAGCCGTCGGTTATAATATGGTGAATGTTATACATAAGCAGGAATTTCTTATCCGGCAGTAGGAGAATTTTCACCCGGAACAGGGGGCCTTTTTCTAAATTAAAAGGTCTATCGGCAAAGGAACGGTAAATTTTCCGGGTCTCCTCTTCGCCCGGTTCTGCATCGAAAGAGCGCAGATCCTGCTGTTCTAAGCGGAATGTATGATTCTTAAGGATTTTTTGTTTGGGTTGGCTGTCTACAATGACGAACAGGGTTCTCAGGCTTTCATGGCGGTCGGTCATGTCCTGCAGCGCCCTGCCGAAAGCTGCAAGGTCGAAATCACCGGAAACCACGAAAGCGCCGGGCAGGTTGTACGCCGTGGATTCGTCCTCGAACTGGCAAATGATCCACAAACGCTGCTGGGCATAGGACAAATCATAATAATCGCTCTCTTTTACGGCCGCTATTTCCACATATTCCTTTTTTTCCGCGGCTTTTATGACACCGGCTAACTCTCTTATAGTGGGCCGGCTAAAAATTTCACCTAACTCTAAGTTGACTGCGAAATCTTTGTAAACCTGGTAAGCCAGCTTCGTTGCCTTCAAAGAGTGGCCGCCGATTTCAAAAAAATCTTCATCTATGCCGGGCAAACCGGCCTGCGGCAAACCTAACACTTCCGCCCATATTTCCGCCAGTTTCTTCTCCGTCTCGTCCCGGGGAGCGGTATATTCTCCCGCTGCCGGGCGTTTACCGGGATCGGGCAGGGCTTTGCGGTCTACTTTGCCGTTCCGGTTCAGGGGCATTTTATCCAATATAACAAAAAACGAAGGTATCATATAAACAGGCAGCAAGCGAGATAAATATTCCCGTAAACCCGCGGGTGAAAGCGCTTCGCTTCCTTCTTGACCGTTTCCTGCCGCCACGTAAGCACAGATGTGTTTTTCAGCGGCTTCATCGCCGCGTACCAGCACAATCGCCTCTTCCACCCCGGGAAAAGCCGACAGCCGGGCTTCTATTTCTTCCAATTCGACGCGGAACCCCCTTATTTTCACCTGCCGGTCGATTCTCCCGGCAAAAGCAATATTGCCGTCCGGCAGCCGGCGGCACCTATCCCCGGTACGATAAAGAGTTAGTGGTGATTGGTGATTGGTGATCGGTGAAGGTTGAGCGGTGTGGTTCTCAGAGGGTGGGTGCGCCGCACCCACGAATTTTTCCGCGGTCAGTTCGGGGTTGTTGAGGTAACCGCGGGAAACGCCGTCCCCGCCTACATACAACTCGCCGAACACCCCGATAGGCTGCGTCCGGCCGTTATTATCCAGGATATAAGCGGTAGAATTGGCAATGGGCCTGCCGATGGGGATATCTGCCGTGAAATCCCTATCTATCGAATAAGTAGTAGAAAAAGTGGTATTCTCAGTTGGGCCGTAACCGTTGATGACCTTTAAATCCGGGTGCTGTTTCCTGACCATGTCGATGAACCGGGGCGATAATACATCGCCTCCCACCAGCAAATAGCGCAGCGGAGAAAATATCCGGCTGTCCTGCTGCATCAACTGGTTAAACAGCGGAGAACTGAGCCACAATGTGTTAATCTTGTTTTTACTTAAGGCTTTACCCAACTTACCGGCATCCAATATGACTTCTTTATCCACCAAATACAGTCCGCCGCCATTCAACAGCGCTCCCCAAACCTCGAAAGTAGTGGCATCGAATACCGGGGCGCCGGTCTGCAAAATCCTGGTCTCGCCGGAAAGCTCTGCATAATCGGTGTTTTTCACCAACCTGACTACATTTTTATGTTCTACCATCACGCCTTTGGGAATCCCCGTAGACCCGGAAGTGTACATGATGTAAGCCAGGCTGCCGCTGATTCCCTGTTCATGCGGCGAGGTTTCGTCCTCTTTCTTGGACTGCGGGACTGCGCCGGCCGCTGTGTTTTTTCCCGGCCTGTCGATAAGAATCACGTTAAGACCGGGGTTTTCCAACTGCTCTACCTCTTCCTGTAGGTCTGCGCAGGTAAGCAGCAGCGGCACATTACTGTCCTTTAACATGAAGCGTTTCCTTTCTACTGGATAACCGGTGTCTATGGGCAGGTAGGCGCCTCCTGCTTTTAATATGGCCAGGAAACCCACCACCATCTCTAACGAACGCTCCACCAACAGCGCGACGACGGTTTCGGCTGCCACTCCCTGCCGCACCAATCGCTGCGCCAAAAGACCGGCTTCCCGGTCTAATTGCCTGTAGGTGAGTGATACCTCACCTGCCCGGAGACCCACTGCGGCTATCTTATCCGGGGTGCGGCCCGTCTGCTCCGCGAATAGTTCATGGATGGTTTTATGGCCTGGATAGTCGCTGCCGGTATCGTTAAAATCAAAAAGCAGTTGTTTTTTCTCTTCCTCGGAGAGCAAGCTTAAGGCGGATATTTTTTCGTCCGGGCAGGCAAGCGCAGCGGACAAAAGAAATTCATAATGGGCGGCAATCCTTTCGATAGTGGAAACACTATAAGACGATTCATCGAACTCGATCTTTACGGAAATTGCGCTTTCGTTTTTTAAAAATGAGAAAAGTATCCCGGTTTCGATATGGCTGATGCAATCCCTATCATGGATGTTTTCCAACAGTACCGCCACATCGAATAAAGGGAACTCACCTGCCCCGCCGGTAACCCCGCCGGAAGAGGAGATATCTAATTGTCGGGCCAACATTTCGATGGGGTAGTCCTGGTTCTCAGCGGCTTCACTGAGAGTCTGCCGCACCTGGAGCAGCAGGTCTTTAAAAGTCATGTTTTTTTCCAGCCTGCTCCTCAATGCCAGCGCTGTGTTGATAAAATCCCCTTCTTCCTCCTGTTTGTAGATCGGAGCGCCGGTAATAATGTCGTTACTGCCGCTGTATTTATGCAGCAGCAGCGCTGTACAGGCTGTTAATACCGCATTCAAAGCATAATCCGACCCGCCGCTCAACTTGTTTAGACCGGCAAAAAGAGCGCCGCTGAAACGAAATTCCACCCGGTTCCCGCGGGCCTCTTTTTCGCCCCGCTTAAAATCACGGGGAAAGCTTGTTTTTTCCAGGTCGCCTGCCAACCGGTTTAACCAATAATCTTTCTCTTTTATATTTTGCTCGGCAGCCACTATCAATTCGTCTCCAGGTCTTTTATGCTTCATAGTTCGTAACCTCCCGGCCGGTTTTTCTCCACCGGCCAACATTTTATAAGCTAAAAATTAAAATCGAATTCTTGTTTTTTAGCTTTTGTGCTTTGCAAACGGTGGGATATTTTTATATCTTCTATTTTTACATGCTTGTTTTTTGTCACCGCGGCAAGGATCTCCTTGAAATAACGAATAAATCGCTTCACCGTCTCTTCTTTAAACAAATTCTTCCTATATTCGATGGAAAAATAGATTATTCCCCCTTCGTCTTTGCATACGAGCATCATATTGAATTTGGCCATGCTTACCGGCACCGGGTAGGGACTTAATTTTAACCCGGGTATCTCTATCATAGGGACGTCGATGTTCTGCATGGAAAATACCGCCTCAAACAGGGGATTACCTCCCTGCGGGCTGTCGGACGCGGCTATCTCTATTAGGTCTTCAAATAAGAAATCCTGGTTCTCGAAAGCCGCTATGGTATTCTCTTTTAATTCCCGCAGAAAAAGGCTGAATTCCTGCTTCCCCATGGGGAAATTTCGCAGCACAACGGTATTGACAAACATGCCGATAGTTTCCTGGAGATCGGCATGCCTGCGGCCCACTACCGGCGTCCCAACCGGGATATCTTCCTCGCCGCTTACCCGGGATAACAAAATATTGTAGATGGCCAACAGCGCCATAAACAGGGTAACATCTTCCTCCCTGACCAGGTTCTTTAAAGCCGCGGTCGCTGCTTCATTCAACTGGAAATCTACAGCATTGCCCGCTGTACCGGGTTCTTTGGGAACAGGAAAATCATAGGGTAAACTGAACTGCGGCAGTTCCGCAAATCGAGCGGCCCAATATTCTTCCTGGGCTTTGAGCAGTCCTGTTTCCCGCCTGTGGTTCTGCCACTCGGAAAAGTCTTTATACTGCAGCCCGGGCAGGGGAAGCTCTTGCCCGGCTTGCAGCGCCATAAATTCCTTTATAAATACGCTTAAAGAAGTTCCGTCCGAGATGATGTGATGCATATCCACCATAAAAATATGAGTAGGGGCGCCTGTGCCGGGTAATCTTATTAAACCCACCCGCAGCAGCGGCGCTTGCGATAGATCGAATGGACGAACGAAGCGAAGCACTGAATTATGAACTATGAATGATGAATCATGAGGGGATTCCTGCATCCCCATGCTTCCTGCCCCGCTTTTAGAGATTTCATAGTCGCCCGTTCTGCTGCTGTTTGTAATTTTTGATTTGTGATCCCTTTTCTCGAACTCTGCTGCATCATAATACTCCACCTGGAATTCGATTTCTTCGGGGGGGTGTATCTTTTGCTCCGGTTCGCCGCTCTCCATATGAAAAGATGTGCGTAAACTTTCATGCCGGGCAATCAACTTCTCGAAGGTCCCTGCAAGCTGCTCTTTATCCAGGATACCTGTCAATAATAAAATGTTGGGCAGGTTATAGGCAGTGCTTGCCGCCTGGAGCTGCTGCATAATGTACAGCCTTTTCTGGGCCGAAGATACCGGGTAGAAAGGCTTGACAGCAGCTTTTTCTATGGCAAAGAAAGGAGTTTCGGCGGCTCCGGCTATATAGCGGGACAATTCCCTGATGGTGGGCGCTCTAAAAATCTCCGCCAGGGGGATTTCTACATTTAGTTCGCGGTGTATCCTGCTGCTCAGGATGGTGGCTTTCAGGGAGTGACCGCCGAAATGGAAAAAATTATGGTCTATGCCCACAACCGGCTGCCCGGAATCTCCAGGTTCTATATTCAATACTTCGGCCCAGATGGCTGCCAGCTTCTTCTCTAATTCATTGCCGGGAGCAGCATAGTCCCGGTCGGGAACTGTCCCGGGTTCAGGCAGCGCCTTGAGGTCTATTTTGCCGTTGGCGGTTAAGGGCATCCTGTCTAACTCTACAAAATAAGCGGGCACCATATATTCGGGCAGTCGATTAGATAAATATTCCCGCCAGCCTGGAATAGATGGGACTTCTCCGCTGTCAGCCGCAAGCCCTGCTTCTTGCTCCCCGGTCCGCGCCGAAGACCCTGCGTTTTGCGTTACGATGTAGGCGCAGAGGTACGTTTCTCCATTTCTCTCTTTTGCTGTGACCACTGTTTCTTTGATGTTTTCGTGTTTGATTAACCGGCTCTCTATCTCACCCAACTCGATCCTGAACCCCCTCAGCTTGACCTGCTTGTCTATCCTTTCCAAGAATTCGATGCTGCCGTCAGGCAGCCAGCGTCCCAGGTCCCCACTTTTATAAAGAGTGAAGGGTGAGGAGTGAGTGGTGATCGGTAATTGGTCATGGGGGTTCGAGGAGGGCTGTCCGGCGAGAAGTTTAGAGAGTGGGTGCGCTGCACCATTCGACCCATTAAACTGTATAAATTTCTCTGCTGTTAATTCGGGCCGGTTCAAATAACCGCGAGCCACGCTGCCGCCTATATAAATCTCACCGGCTGTGCCTATGGGAACAGGCTGCAAATCTCTATCCAAAATATAGAGCGACATATTGGCCGTAGGCCCGCCGATAGGAACGGTAATAGCTGCGTCGTCTATAAAATCAACCGGGTAAGAAGACGCAAACACCGTGGTTTCTGTGGGGCCATACACATGCAAGATGCGCCCTCTGCCCATATATTCGAGCGCTTTCCCGGTATGCTCCACGGATACCCGTTCACCGCCGAACAACACTTTTCTTACGCCGGCTAAACACTCTATTCGCAGTTCTACCAGCGTATTAAACAAGGCGGTGGTGATAAGAAATACGCTAATCCGCTGGCGTTCGATCAAAGCAGCTAAACGATCCACTACCGAGGCGTCCCCCGGTCCGGCTAAAACCAAAGCCGAACCGCTTAACAAAGTCCCGAAAATATCGAATACCGAGCCGTCAAAAACATAATTGGACAATTGCAAAAGCCTGTCTGTGGGAGTGAGGTCGATATATTTAGTGTTTTTTACTAAACGCAGCACATTGGCCTGGGTGGTCAGGCTGCCTTTGGGTTCGCCGGTGGTGCCGGAGGTGTAAATTACATAGGCCAAAGAAGATGAATCAGACCTATCGGAAGTATAGGACATATTGGCCGAATCAGGAACTGGGGAGGAGATGCCTGCCGCCTCAGTCCCGGCGCCAACTTTAGCCTCAACCGGGGCATCTAAGAAAAAGACTTCTCCGGGCCAATCGCCCAACCGGTCAACTTCTTTAGATTGGCTGCGGGTTGTGAGCAGCAGCCCGGCGGCGCTGTCCCGCAGCATAAAACTCTTCCTGGGGGCGGGACAACCGGGGTCTATGGGTAAATAAGCGCCTCCTGCTTTTAATATGCCCAATATGGCTGCTATCCTCTCTATGGAACGCTCTACCAAAAGCCCGACGATAACGTCGGGACCGACTCCCCGGGCAGCCAACCGGCGGCTCAGATCTTCGGCGCAGCGTTCCAACTGCCTGTAGGTGAGAGAGATGGCGGTTTCCATGGGAAATTGGACGGGATCGGCCGAAGGCCCGACTAAGGCTGTACGGTGGGGAGTTCGTTCTACCTGGTCCGCAAATACCCGGGCAATGGTTTTATCCGCCGGGTAATCGCTGTTTACGTCGTTAAAATCAAATAATATCCTGCGCTTCTCTGCAGCGGGTATTACATTTAAGAGGGCTATCTCTGCCCCGGGAGCTGCGATTACGGCAGACGCCAATTCCCGGAAATAACTTATAAATCGTTCGATTGTCCCTGCTTCGAATAAGGCGGTCGCGTACTCCAAAGAAAACTTCAAGCCCGCTTCGATTTCAAATGCCTGCAAAGTGAGATCGAACTTGGCGGTGCGGTTTTCATATTCATAGGGACTTAAGGTCAACCCGGGTATCTCTACAGCCGCGGCGTCTACATTCTGCAGCACAAACATGACATCGAATAAAGGATTCCGCCCGGTATCCCGGTTCACAGACAGTTTCTCGATCAGGTCTTCAAATTGATACTCCTGGTTTTCAAAAGCCGCCAGCGTACCGGTTTTTACTTCCTGTAAAAAAGCGGCAAAGGTCTCCCGGCTGCGGGGATAACTCCTGATGCCTAAAGTGTTGACAAACATGCCGATCAGGGGTTCTAAATCGGCATGGCGGCGTCCGGCTGTGGGCGTGCCGACTATGATGTCCCCAGCTCCGCTTATCTTCGCCAAAAACACATTAAAAAGAGCCAGCAAAACCATATACAGGGTGACTTCCTGTTCCCGGGCGATCTTTTTTAACCCGGCTGTCTCCTGCGGTCCAACCTGGAAATAGACCACAGCCCCTGCAAAATCCTGGACAGTTGGCCGCGGGTAATCCGTGGGCAGTTCCAGCACCGGGATTTCCCCGGCAAATCTCTCTAACCAGTAGTCTTCCTGCTTTTCCATGAGCTCTTGCTGAAGGGCGCTTCTCTGCCACAGGGCGTAATCTTTATACTGGATGCCTAAGAGAGGCAGTTCCTGCCCGGCATACAAAGTCATAAACTCCCGGGAAAATACAGCGATGGAGACGCCGTCGGATATAATATGGTGCATGTCCAACATCAAGATATGTTCCGTTTCGCCTACTTCGATCAAACCGACGCGCAGGAGAGGCGCGCAGGAAAGATCGAAAGGACGTATGAATTTGAGAACTGAATTATGAATTATGAGTGATGAATGATGAGGGAAAGAATCTTTTTGCCTGTCCCCTTTTCTCTTTACCATGAAATTACTTTGCCTCCGGCGGCCAAAACCCTTTTGAAAAAGGGTTCTGGACTCCCAAAACTTTTCATGAGCGATACGCTTTTCTGTTACTCGAAAGCCCCTTATAGGCTGCCCGCGCCGCGGGCTTGAAAAAGTTTGATCAAAACTTTTGTTAATAATCTTTTTGTTAATCTTTTTGCCTGTCCCCTTTTCTCTTTTCATTTGGGATTTGTTATTTGTAATTTGCTTGTAATTTGTATTTTGTAATTTGGGATTTTCTTCAAACTCGATTTTGAATTCGATCTCTTCAGGGTTGTGCACCCGCTGCCGGGCAATCTCGCCGTCGAGGAAAAAAGAGGTGCGCAGGCTCTCGTGTCTAACGATTAACTTCCTGAACGTGCTCTCGAGACGCTCCTTATCGAGGCTGCCTTGCAGCACAACCACCGCGGGGAGATT
This sequence comes from Candidatus Aminicenantota bacterium, assembly GCA_023135565.1. Lineage (GTDB taxonomy): Bacteria > Acidobacteriota > Aminicenantia > UBA2199 > UBA2199 > JAGLQA01. The sequence continues at coordinate 16,393 of JAGLSW010000961.1, forward strand.
ATACACCACCATGTCCGGCGTCATCCGGTGCAGGACATATAAGCGCTCCTGGGCCGAAGAAAGCAGGTAACTCCCTTGCTTCTCCGCTGCGGGAATAGCTGTGAAACTCTCCGCACCGGCTGCTTCGATACAGCGGGCCAACCCTCTTATAGTGGGAGTTTTAAAAAATTCCTCTAAAGGTATCCTGACGTCCAATTCCCGGTGAATGGCTGCTGCTGCGCCTATGGCTTTCAAGGAATCGCCTCCCAACTCGAAAAAATCATCCTCTACGCCGATGCGGGGGAGTAAGAAAATACCCTGCCACAGTTTACTCAGCGTCTCTTCAAGTGGGGTGGCGGGCGCTTCGTATGTGCTGTTGAGCCGGGTAGGGGACTGTAAAAAAGAGCCGGGTTGAATGTCTGCGCCGCTCTCCGCGGCTTCGTGCAATGGTTTACTCATATGCTGTTCGAGCATGGCACTCAATTTTTCATCTTGCAGCAGGCCCTTTACCCCGGCATCGCCGGAGAGAAGACTGGATAAAAGCCGGCGAATTAGACCGACGGTGTCGCCTTCGAACCAATAAGGGATTTTCTCGAAAGGATACAAAGGCAGGCCCACCCGGCTGCGCTGCTCCCCGGCATGAAAGGCGTCCCAGTCTATGTCTACGCCTGAAAGCCATAAACGACCGACCCTATCCGCCAGGAAAGGATAATCGCCTGTATTTTTCTGCGGGTGTCTAATCATGTCGAACACATCCTGGCCGGGGTTATTCTCTACATGCCGCATCATCATGGCGCTTAAATCCCGGCCCGGCCCGACTTCTATAAAAAGGGCGTCCGGCTCCTTTACCAGTTCCTGTACGCCGTCGGCAAACCGCACTGTCTGCTGCAGGTGCTTGACCCAATAAGCGGGGTCTACAGCGTCTTCATTAGTCATCCAACCGCCGCTTACGTTGGAAATAAAAGGCAGGCGGGGCCGTTTTAGCTTAAAACGGCTGATTTTCTCCCGGTACTCCGCTGCAATAGGCTCCATCAGCGGCGAATGAAGCGCATGGGAAGCGGGCACCCGCAGGCAGAGATATTTCTTTTTTTTCATGTGGGCGGCGAACTTTTCTACTACCGCTGTTTCCCCGGAAACCACACAGGTGGGGCCGTTGTCGATAGCTATAAATAATTCGTCATCCAACAGGGGCAGCAGTTCCTCCTTGCTTAAAGGTACGCTCAACATGGCGCCGGGGGACAGTTTCTCTATCAACCTGCCCCTGGTTACGATTAATTCCAGGGCTTCTTCTAAAGAAAATACCCCGGCGATACAGGCGGCGGCATATTCGCCGAAACTGTAGCCGATCAGGGCATAAGGTTCTATACCCCAACTGAGCAGCAATTTCGCCAGGGCGTATTCCACGGCAAATATTACCGGTTGGGCCATGCCGGGGCGGTCGATGAGCTCTGCTTGATGGGCGCTGGACGATGAGCCATGAGCGCCGGACGATGAGCCATGAGACGCGCTGTGTGCTGTACCCTCTTTTGCAGGTTCTTGTTCAGCCGCAGCAGGTGGATACAGTATTTCTTTTATGTCAACGCCTAAATTTTTTGAAATTTCAAAACAGCGCTCCATCTCTTCCCGGAAAAAAGGCACTTCCGAGTAAAGACCCTGTGCCATGCCCGCATACTGGGAACCGAGCCCGGGAAACATAAAAACCACGGGACGATTCTCCCTCTGCACCGAAGCGGTTCTTACGGGCGCGGAACCGGGAGAAAACAGGGCTTTCACAGCTTCGTCAACTTGCGAACAAATAAGCATCCGGCGCTGTTTCATCGCCTTCCTGCCTACATGCAGCGTGTAAGCGGCATCTGCCGGGTCAACACCTGGATTTTCTTTTAGAAATTCGGCGAGATTTTCGCTCATTTTGTCTAAGGCAGTGGGCGTCGCGGCAGAAAGAAGCAGTAACGAGGATTTGTCTTTTCTTGCCTCCGGCACCCCCGCAAAAACTTCTGTTGACTTAGCGGGAGCAGCATCTCGCGGTGCTTCTTCTAAGATTACGTGCGCATTGGTGCCGCCGATGCCGAAAGAACTTACCCCGGCCCGAAACGAGGCGGCAGTCTGGGGAAAAGCAGCGGGGTCGGGCCGCCATTCCGTCAATTGCGATACCACATAAAAAGGGCTGTTTTCAAAATCGATCTTGGGATTAGGGGTTTCAAAATGAAGACTGGGAGGTATTTTCCGGTGTCGAAGCGCCAGCACGGTTTTAATAAACCCGGCGGCCCCGGCCGCGGCATCGGTATGCCCGATATTGGTTTTTACGGAACCGACCGCGCAAAATCCCCGTTTATCGCTGCCGAACGCCAGCTTCATGGCGGCGACCTCCACGGGGTCGCCTAAGGGCGTAGCCGTGCCGTGCGCTTCCATATAGGAAATGCTTTCGGGCTGCACTTCTGCCATTTTATGGGCTGCTTTAATCACCGCGGCCTGTCCTTTTATGCTGGGCGCTGTGAAACCCACTTTGCTTTTGCCGTCATTATTAATAGCAGAACCTTTGATTAGGGCAAGAATCCTATCCCTATCGGCAGCGGCGTCTTCCAGCCGCTTGAGCACCACGACGCCGACTCCTTCGCCCCCTACCGCGCCCTGGGCCGCGGCATCGAAAGCCCGGCAGTGACCGTCCGGAGACGATACCAAATGTTCCTGGTAGATGTAACCGTACCTGCGGGGAAAGGCTACTTTCACACCTCCTGCCAGGGCAATATCACACTCGCCGCCCAACAATGCCTGGCAGGCTAAATGAATGGCAACTAAAGATGTAGAACAGGCGGTGTTAAGAGAGAAGCTGGGCCCCCGTAAGTTCAACCGGTAAGATACGCGGGCGGCTAAGTAATCTTTGTCGTTCAACTGCACCGCGGCAAACTCCTGGGCTGCGCCGTCTATCCCGGAAAGGAACGAACGTATCTCCCATTCCAAATTGGGCCCGGCCCCGGCATAAAGCCCGATCAAACCTTTGTAGGTTTCGGGATTGTAACCGGCATCCTCTAAGGCGTGATAAGTGCATTGGTGGAAAAGGCGTATTTGCGGGTCCAGCACCCGGGCTTCCCAGTGGGTGTATTCGAAGAAAGGGGCGTCGAAATATTCGACGCCGTCCATCTGACCGTCGGCTTTTACATAGCGGGGATCATCCCGCAGTTCCCTGTCTACTCCCGCTGCTTCTAATTCCTCATCGCTAAAAAAGTGGATCGATTCGATACCGTTTTTTAAATTATTCCAGAAATCTCCAAGGTTACCGGCGCCGGGAAACCTGCCGGCCATGCCGATAACTGCAATTTCTAATCCTGTAAGCACAATGTCCTCCTGGTTTATTTAGTCATTTTTCGATTTTCTCAGCCGGCTGCGCAGCCGCGATCTGCCGTTACTTATTACATCGGCCCGTTCTACAGCAGGTTCGGCGGCAGGAAGCGCGGCTGTTTCTTCCCCGGCGCCGCACTCTTCTAAGTGACGGGTCATCTCCGCAATAGTCGGGTATGAAAAGATCGACAACGCAGGTACATCTTTATTCATCTCCTTTAGCCTCTCTTCAAGTAGGGTATTTATCTTAACGATCTTCAGGGAATTGCCGCCCAGGTCGAAAAAATTATCGTTTATTCCTACTCTTTCTACTTCCAGCACCTCTTTCCAGGTTTCAGAAATTACCTTCTCCAGTTCGGTACGCGGCGTCACATAGGTGTTCTTGCCCTGCGTTTCCCGGGGCTGCGGGTGCGGCAGGGCATCGATGTCCATCTTGCCGTTAGGGTTCAGGGGCATTCTTTCTATAAAAACAAAATAAGAAGGCACCATGTAATCAGGCAGTTGAACCGATAAATAATCACGCAGTACGCTGATGCTCGATGCTCCGCCAAAGCCCTGAGACGAAAGACCTTGCGTCTCTTCGGTATTTTGCGGGATAATTTGCCTGTCCCCTTTTTCACCTTTTTCACTAATTTGCCTGTCCCCTTTTTCTATATCGAAATCATCGCTCTGCGCAACTATGTAGGCGCAGAGGTAGTTTTCGCCGTTTTCGTACTGCCTAACCAACACTAACGCCTCTTTGACCTGCGGGTGGTGTAATAAACGATTCTCTATCTCACCGGGCTCGATGCGGTACCCCCTGATTTTAACCTGGAAATCAACCCGCCCTGAAAACTCCAGGGTGCCGTCCGGCAGCCGGCGCACCCTATCTCCGGTGCGGTAAAGAGTTGTCGGTGATTGGGGGGCGGTGGATTTTGAAGGACGCTCGTTTAGAAGTTTAGAGGGTGGGTGCGCCGCACCCTCTCCAGTCTTATAAGACCTATTTGACCTATCCTGTTCAAAAGAAAGCGACAGGAATTTTTCCGCGGTGAGTTCCGGGTTGTTCAAGTAACCGCGGGCCAACGCATCCCCGGCTATATACAATTCGCCGGTCACTCCTATGGGACAAAGCTTCATAGATTTGTCCAATACCAGCAGAGCAGTATTGGCTGTGGTTTTCCCGATAGGGACACTGGATAATTCTTCGTAATTCCCGGCTCCTTGACGATCTATCTCCAGCACGGCGGCTATAACAGTGGCTTCGGTGGGACCGTACATATTAAAAATCCGGCACTCTTCATTCACCAGGGCCAAACTGCGTATTAGTAGGTCATGGGTTAATTTTTCGGCGCCGAGGCAAAGGTATTTTAAAGTGTCTAATTTCCTGCCCACATTAATCAAATACCGGTGCTGGGTAGGGGTGATGTGCAGGACTGTAATTTTATTCTTTAGGATGAAATCGATTTCTGCTCCGGGATTAAGTAAAATATCTTCACCAATCATGTACAACTCAGAACCGCTGGTCAGGGCGATAAATATCTCCCATACCGACCAATCGAAATAATAAGGAAGGTTCCGGATTACTCTATCTTCGGGGCCTAATCCTAAGTGAGAATAACCCCAAAACATGAGGGGACAAAAGTTGCCGTGAGTGATAGGCACTCCTTTGGGATTACCTGTAGAACCTGAAGTGTAAACCACATAAGCTAAAGAGGACAAATGTGTTAAGCTGTTTGTTCCCTTGCCTCCTTCAACCTTAACTTCAACAGGAGCCTGGACCTGGGACTCAACCCGGGCATCTATAAATACTGTCTCTCCAGGCCAATCGCTCAACCCGGATGCTTCTTTAAACAAATTTCCGGTAGTAAGCAGCAGACCGGCGCTGCAATCCCGCAGCATATACACGGTACGGGAGGGTGGATTTTTAGGATTGATGGGCAGAAAAGCAGCCCCTGCTTTCAATATCCCCAGTATGCCCACAATCATCTCTGTAGAACGCTCCACCATTAAGCCCACAATAGCACCGGTTTTAACTCCTTTTCCTATTAATACCGCGGCTAAAGAATCGGCTTTTTCATTTAATTGCCGGTAGGTAAGAGCGACGTTTGTAATTTGGGATTTGTGATTTGTAATTCCTGATGGCCCGCCCCTGCCGGGGGCTTTGTAATTTGTGTTTTGTAATTTGTAATTTTTTGTCCCGGCTCCCGGTATCCCGACTACAGCAATATTATCCGGGTTTTCAACCGACTGCCGTTCAAACAATCCGTGAATGGTTTTATCTACCGGGTACTCTTTTTCCGGGCGGTTAAAGTCAACCAACAACTGCCTCTTCTCTTCGGGTAATAAGAATTCCACCTCCGCTGCTTGTATCTCCGGGCCGGCAAGCACGACCTCGCTTAAACGCCGGAAATGACCGGCAATTCTTTCGATTGTCTCTTTTTTGTAAGAGGAAACACTGTATTCTAACTGCCCTGAAATAGAATTCCCGCTTCTCAAAAATGAAAAAATAACCTCCGGCTCTACAAAAGAAAGGTATTCCCTATCATGGATGTTTTCCAACAGTAGGGCCACATTAAAAGGAGGTGCAGCTAAATTCAACTGTTTTAATAATACTTCTAACGGGTAGTCGCGGTGTTCATCGGCTTCGACCAAAGTCTCCCTTACCTGGAACAACAATTCTTTGAAATTCATCCGCCCTGTCAATGAGTTCCTTAAGATTAACACTTTATTGATCAAGCTCTCGCTGTTATCGTGATGGGCATCCGGCTTCAATATGGGAGACGCAGTCACTATATCGTCATTACCTGTATACTTGCCGAGGAGCAGGACCAAAACCGCTGTCAACACAATATGAAGCCTGATATCGGAAGCGGCGCTTAACTTTATTAATCGGGAAGATAGTTCCCCGCTAAAAACAAAATTTACCGTATCCCTGTCTTTACCTGACCGGGCGTCAACCGGCGAGCCTGCGGCCCCCTCCATGCTCGAGGATCCTTTATAAATAACAGGGAAACTGCTTTTTACCGGTTCCCCGGCTAACTTTTTTAACCAATATTTTCTTTCTCCGGCTTTTTTGCCGGCAGCAATCCATAACCTATTTATAGTATCTTTACCTGTCATTGCTGCACTCCTAAAAAGTTATCCTTAAGAATCCCCGTATATCACCAGGGAATTTATAAGCGTTTTTTACCACTAATCAAACTTGTGATTTTTAATTTGTTTGTTCTCTTTCGTTTATCCCCGGATTTGGGATAAGCTGCCGCCCTTTATGTTGAGCGAACAAAATTTCAAGTCTTTCCTATTCAAACTGAAATCCTGTTTTTAATTAGATTGATAGTGTAGATAAATTCAAACAGAGAATTCAAAACTTTCAAGATTAAATAATCTTACAAATTTTCAAACTTGTCAAGATACAATTTTGTTAGGTGTGCGGCGATTTTCCTCGTTTCCCCAAAACTCTTTATATAAAAGGGTTTTGAACTCGAATGATTTTTTGCATAGTCCTGCCGGTCTCATTTTTTAGGATTTTTCGAGACACCGGAAAGGGGATATTCTCATGTTATATCGGTAATTTCGGAAAGATAATAAACTTTTTTTTTAGACACCTAACATTTGTAATGGTTTTACTCTTTTTTTTCGGAAATCTATAAAATAAAATAGCAGCAGTTTGAGAGTGAGGTTAGTCCTTGTGGACCAGGTCCGGTCCCGGCGGAGTATAGTCGGCGCCTGGAATCGGTTTACCGGTAGAACGGTAGTTGGAAGATGTCTATTTGATGATCTCGAAAGCGGTTATTTTATCTCCGATCCCGATCTTGTGAACTACGGCCATACCGGATACGACCCTGCCGAATATGGTATACCTGCCGTCTAAATGGGGGGTGGGGGAGTGGGTGATAAACCATTGACTGCCTTCGCTGTCTTTGCCCGCTGAGGCCATGCCGACAGAGCCTTCTTCATAATATAAAGGCCCGAATTCGGAACGGATGGAAAAATCAGGGCCGCCCCAGCCGTCGCCGCGGGGACAACCGCCCTGGATGACAAAATTGGGCGCTGCCCGGTGGAAAATATTATCTTTGTAATAGCCTTGCTCGATGAGGCGGATAAAATTACTCACCGAACCGGGAGAACTGTCGACAAAAAGCGCGATGATAATATCTCCTTTAACAGTGCTGACTTTTACCTGCCGGCGGGGAGAAATAGAAGTTACTAATTCCCAGTCGATGGGGTTTTTAGCCTGGGGCGGAAGCGCGGGTTTCGCTTCAGCGCCGTAGAAAAAACCGATGGTTTCCTGTAACTGCTGGAAAGCTTCGATATCTGCCGGCAGGCGGAGTTTTTCCAATGCTGTTTTTAAGAAATCGAAGCTGCTGAAAAGGTTTTTAAAATTCAATTTCGGGTCGCGCAGCGCAGTGGCGGCCTGTCCTATAACGGCAATATCGCCGGACGCCACCGCTTTCTTTAAGATGCGGGCAAATTCCGCCTGCATTTCCCGGTTATCCGTGGGGAAATTTTTGCTTTTTCTCATAGCAATTAGACCGGATAGGCCGTAATTTTTTACCACTAAGTGCAAATCCGAAAAAACCTGGGCTTCAACAAACTTATAAGCCGGGGGGTATTCGCTTAGGGCTTGTAAAAGATGACCTTTCTCGTAAATGTTCGTCGATTTATTATAGACTGAGATAATAGCTTTAGCAGCGTCTTCTTTAGCGGGAGAATATTTTAGAGCGGCTTCCAATAAAAGCGTCCGGCTGCGCCAGCCGGTTAACCGGTGTGCTTTTTCGAGATATAACCCGGCATCTTTACTCACTCCTTTTGCTCCGATATATTGTGCCGCGCTGACTGCGACATTCACATTAGCGTCTGTCAAAAGGTCGAAAACAGCCTCTTTTACCTGCTCATAATCGAAACTCCTCAGCGCCCTGAGAGCATTCACCTTGAAGCGGTAGTCGCCGGTGGACTTTAATATTTCCTTGAGAAAAACCGCTGTATCCGGGTGTTTTGCCTTACCTAAGGCCGCTAGCAGGTTCATGCGGGTAAAAACACTATTTTCTTTTTTAAAAGCTGCGATTAATTCTTTTCGATAGGGGGTGAGGTCTATGCTGCGGCTCCGGGAAAGATAATTGGCAGCCATAAAAGAGGCTCGTTCGGGCAAACCCGGCGCCGATAATTCGATAGCTCTAACCGTACCCTGCTGTGAAATGATGCCCCGCAGGGCAAAACGGTAAATCCCCAGGGCCCGGCCTGTTAAGAGCAGGTTGTCCCTTTTGCGGAATTTTAACCCGGTTAAAAATTCTAATCCTTTCCTGCTGCCGCACTTACCCAGGGCTTCCAGGATGTCCCGTTTCACCACAGGGGATTTCTCTTTTTCGTAGGCTTTTATCAACAGGGGGGCGGCAGGTTTCGTCCCACACTGCCCTAAAGCGTAAGCAGCGGCGCAGCGCACAGCTTCGCTTTCGTCCGCAAGCAGGGAAGCCAGGGGTTCGACTGTTTTTTTATCCTGGATAGAAGCGCAGGCCAGGGCCGCGGCGCGGCGGTATTTGGGATTCTTATCTTTAAAATAGTCGAAAAGCGGCGCAGTCCGGCGTTCGTCCTGCAGGGTGTAAATTTTTTGCAGGATTTTATCTAAGAAGATATTTTCCTGTTTCCCCGGCCCGGTGCCGCAGGCCGCGGTTAAACAAATAATTAGTAGAAAAACAGCATAAAATTTCATCTCGACCTCCTCTGGGAGAAATTACAAAGTAACTATTCAATTTTTTCAATTAATTCCTGGATGTTTGCTAAAAAATCAAGCTTTTTGGTAGTGCTAACACACCCCGCTTCCTCATCCTGAGAACTCTTGAGCTCCTCTTCAATCTGAGTACTCTTGAGCTCAAATATTGTACTTCGTACCACTGGTTACCTCAGCTATATTATAAGCCTGGGCTCTCATGCCGTCTAAATAATTTAGAATATCCATATAATGAATCGCTTCGCTATTTTTGAACATCTTCTTGCCTGTCCCGGAAAGATGAGCGATCTTCGCTTCTTTAATTATCTTTTTCACCCGGCGGTTTAAAACCTGGGACCTGTCCATAAAATCTTGTGCATCGATTTTTTCACTAAAAGGACGCAGCGATTTCTTGAAAAAATTCTCGTTCTCAGTAAATATTTTATCGATTATTTCTGTAGCTTCCCCGGGGAGCCGGATATTTTGCCGGTCGATCTTATCGTAGATCAGGGTGATATGTTCTAAGTGGTCCGCGAACTTCTCGAGATTGTGGGAAAGGGTCATATAATTGCCTATATGATTGGCGTCGCTTTCAGATAGAGCGCTGGAAGATAGGGTAACCAGGAATTCGGTAATGTATTTCTGGTATTCATCGATGATCTTCTCTTTCCTGAATACCTTATCGCAGAGCTCGCGGCGATTCTCACCGTCATTAATAATCTCCTTGACCAGGTCTGAACTTCCACTCACCCGGTCTGCCATTACCATTAGTTCTTTTTCCGTCTGCGCGATTCCCAATGCCGGGGTGTCGATAAGGTTAAAATCGATATGAGAAAATTCTACGGCCCGCGGCTTCTTCTTTTTTTTGGGTTCGGGAATGATTTTTTCGCATACCCTGGCCAGCAGAGGAACCAGGAAAGCAAAAACGACCACATTGGAAACGTTAAACAGCGTGTGAGCCATGGCAATATGTTTGCCGATTAAGGGTTTTGTGTTTATGGCCGCTCCATATAAAGCAGCCTGGTCGGCGGTTTTCACTGTCATGTCGGCCAACCCGGGGACAAGGCTTTCCACTATTCTCACAAAAGGATAGAAAAAAGAAAGAACAATAAAAACTCCAAATACATTGAAAAGAGTATGGGCAATCGCTGTCCGTTTGGCTTGATAATTGCCGCCTATGCTGGCCAGGTTGGCGGTAATGGTAGTGCCGATATTTTCGCCCAATATCAAAGATACCGCGCCTTCGAAATTCAGCAGCCCCTGTGAAGCCAATGCAATAGTGATACCGATGGTTGCCGAACTCGATTGAACGATAAAGGTAGTAATCGCCCCGATACCTAAGCCTAATAATATAGACCAAAACGACAGGCCGTCTACGCGCATAAAAAAAGCGATAAATTCCGGTGATTCCCGGAGCGGGGCAAAACCCATTTTCATGGTTTGCATGCCTAAAAAAAGTATGCCGAAACCGAAAATAACTTCCCCGGTATATTTCCACTTTTCACTCTTGCTAAAAAACTTTATAAAAACACCTAAGCCGATCATAGGCATGGAAAATTTTATGATCTTGAGGGTAACGATCCAGCCGGTAACCGTAGTGCCGATATTGGCGCCTAATATCACGCCGATGGCCTGCCTGAGAGTCATGAGTGTGGCGTTTACGAAGCCCACGGCCATGACCGTGGTGGCGCTGCTGGATTGAATAACTGCGGTCACGAAAAAACCGATGATGATTGCCAAAATTCGGTTGGTGGTCAGGAAATTTAAGGTCTTGCGTAACCCGCTGCCGGCAGCTTTTTGCATACCTTCGGACATAATCTTCATGCCCATAAGAAACAATCCTAATCCACCGATGCTTTGAAAGACAATATGCTTCCAGTCCATTAGCAATCTCCGGGAACTTCTTGTTTTAGCGGACGGCGTCCGCACCCTATGAGGGGCCTGGGGGATTCAAAACGGCCTGGGTTAACAAAAAAGTTTGTTTTTGTTTGTATAGGTTTTTTCATTTTTAGAAGCGGATAAAGAAAACCAAATTTAACTAAGCTTTATTTTACACGAAAAACGAATAGATGTAAAGAGAGACAGGGTGATTTTTTGGGGTTAGCTGCCATGAAATTAATATAGCCACAGAGAACACAGAGGGCACAGAGAGGGGAACGCTTTTGATTCTAATTAATAAGAAGTT
>JAGLSW010000962.1 GCA_023135565.1 Candidatus Aminicenantota bacterium
TCTTTGATAAACAGGGTTTTATCGACGTAGCAGTAGTTCCCTGTTACGATCTCTTTAAAATCCGATATTCCTATGGGCAATTTTTTTGTTTTCATTTTCTTCCGGGACAATTATACATCAAAATAAAACAAAGTAAAAGGAGGGGTTGGCTTTCCCCCAGCCCGGCAGAGAAACCGCGCCGTCAAACATAATACTGTCGAATCTTCCTTTTTCTTTCCAGTCCGCCGGCGGTTTCGTCCCGCACAGCGTTTCTATGGGCAGGTGGGACACGCCGGTGCGCCCGGTCTGTGGGGAAGAGGGGGCGGCAGAACCGCCCCCGTTTTTTTCACCGGGTTTTCACCCGGATGCTCTATTTTGGCTGCTTAAAGAATGCGATAAAAGACAACCGCCTGACCCCGCAGGTTTATTTTTTCTTACAGGGATCAAAATTGGCCATATCTTTACTTTTTGCATCGTAGATACAGGGGATACAATCGGCTGGACCGAGGATGGGGGGACAGGTTAGGTCTTCTTTAGTGGGACAGGAAGGCCTGCCGTCGGGACAGGGTACACCGGCATAGGCGACGGCTGCTCCCTGTTTGTAATGGGTGTTGGGTTTCATACAAATATTGACTTTACAGTCCTTATCGAACAATATGATAATATCGGAACCGCCGAACAGGAAGTAACCGAATTCCTCGCCTTTATGAAGCCAGCTTCCCACTTCCGCGGTAATATTGCAGGAGGAGACCTGCGCCATGCCGATAGGCAGCACGGCCACATAGCCGCCTACGTGAGCCGTAGAGTCGATGACGATCAGGCCCCGGGACTGTTGGAATTGGTAGCCGGTATCGTCTAAGGCATGTATCGACCCGTCTTTGCATTGTACAGAAGCCAGGTATACTTTTCCCGTTATTTGTCTCGCTTCCTTGACTATTCCCGCCACGGGGACATGGTAGCGGTGATAGTCGTTCACATCCAGGAAACTGTGATAGAATCTGCCGTCTATGAATTTATCTTTATAGGGGCTTTCATCCAGGAGTTCGACTATGGAATAGGGCTTATCGTTTTTGCCTTTTACAAATATTTTCGAATCTTTCTCGATTTCCCAGCAGCCTACGAAGGCGCAGTCCGCCGGGGAAACGATTACCCGGTCGTCATATAGACAGGCGATGGGCCTCTTGCCGGGTCTGACTTCACGGGCGAAGAACTGGTTGAAGGTAAGCCAGCCGCTGGGGTTCGGCTGATAATCGCCCATACTGAACTCCGGGTCGGCGAGGAAAGTACAAATTCCCGCGGCCGATGCAGGAGTGTCGAGATAACTGCCCCAGGCATTGGCAAATTCCACTGTCCACTGCTGGAATAATTTGTCTGTTTGCAGCTTGCCGGTTAGGGGATGGTCGATGAGATAGTAGAATTCCACGATATTGTAATATACATTCCTATCGGTAGGAGGCGTTGTGACTATGTAATCTAAGTATTTGTAATACTCCTCCAGGGTGGGCGCATCTAAGCGGTTGGCCACTTTCAGCGAGTGCAAAAGAGCATTTTTCAAACCCGGTCTAACTTCTAAAATGGTGATCAATTTTTCCACGATAGGCGTATGTTTTCCCGTGGGACAACTTTTTTTTACGATAACCGGGTGTTTGGTTTTATCCACTTTTTTTTCCCCGGCGTTGAGACCCAATACCAAAACAAACATACAAAACATAACAACTAAAAGATTTTTCATATTTCCTCCTAATTTAAAATTTGGTTATATCGAGAGTTTTCCAGGAAAACTCTTAAAACCTTATTTATTACCGATGCACTTTTTTATTTCTTCTTCTAAGTTGGCCAGGGGATCGTATAAACAGAAATCCCGCCCGAAAATCCAGTTGTAGATCATGTCGCGGGCGACTTGCGGTATGTAAAAAAATTGAACCGGATCCTTTGATTATCCATTACTTTTGAATCCACTTTGTATCTATCCGACCGGAAATCAACTGCTGCTTTCGAGGTATCGCAGGGGATGGTTAAGGTGGCGACCGAGCCGTCGTATGTTTTTACTTTGATAGTTACCGGCTTACCGGCCTGGACCCGGTCAAAAAAGCCTATTAGGGGTATGGGATATTTATCTCCAAAAGTATAAGGTAATTTTGCGCCTACTTTTAATGACGAACCGGCCAGGATCGAGCCATCGGTTTCCACTGCCGTAATTAGCGGAACTTCATAGACATAGGTTACTTCCGCCGACAAAAAAACCTCGAGCTTACACGGACCTGTTTCAGCGCCGGCAGTGTCGCCTGGCCCAGGCTGCACAGCTTTCGGTTGAAACCTGAACTGGATGCCGTTATAAGGCATGAGAACCTTCTGCACCGAGTATATCTCCGAGGGGTAGTCGACTGCCGCTTTCGAGGTGTCGCAGGGGATGGTTAGGGTGGCTACTGCATCGTCGTCTGTTTTTACTTTAATAGTCACCGGTTTACTATTTCGCACCCCTACAAAAGTACCGTTTGCCGGAATTTTTTCACCTTTGTGTAACGACGGATTGCCCCCTCCTGAGCCATTGAGATCCACTGCCGTGATTACGGCGCTATTTTTAAATGAAGGCGCTGTCCTCAAAAAAACCGTAAGATTGCACTTGCTTGTTTCAGAAGCCGCGATTTCCAAAATAGTTTCAGTGTTCTTTTCACCGGAACCGCATGAGACAAAACACCACATGACCGCCGCGGCCAAAAGCAGCGCCACTGCAAAAATATTTTTTTTCTTCATCTTGTTAAACCTCCCGGTTTTTTTAGGGGGCGGCGTCCCCAGCCTATGAGGGGCCTGGGAAACACATATCCAAATTAAGCTAACAAAAAGTTTGCTTTTGCAGCAAACTGCCGGGTTTTGGATATCCCGGCCTTTGTTGTTTTTGCCGCGAAGCGGCTCAGAGGGCGCCCGCGCCGCGGGCTTGCTTTCTTTCAAACTTTCACAAATTCTCAGTAACAGGTCAGGATGTAATTATAAAGAAAAAAAATACCGTTGTCTATAACATTTGCCTCAAAATATATAAAATTCGTTTCAAAATTTAGGGGGAACTATAAATACTGTGTCAAAATTTAGGAAGGGCCAAAAAAATAGTCTTTTAAACATTCTTTCCAAATCACTCTCCAAAGAAAAAATTAAGGGGGAGGGAGGGCAGGTCTTTCCCTTTTGCATTTGCCGGTTCTTTGCGGCGGATGCTAAAATTCAAGACCTGCCCCCCGGGCTTCGGGACCGTATCTTACGAACAGCCGGTTAAGATTCGATCCCCTCTATTTTACACTCCAGGTAGGAGCAGGATTCGACTTAAAAAATCTTCTCTTCTCCAGTATCGGGAGGGGTGACAAACAACTGCAGCGCTATCATATTTCTCGGCCCCTGGAAATAATCTAATCGGAAATGATGCGTACCGGAATTAAGCGTTACCGTGCCGGTTTTACTGCTGGGACCATGAATACCGTCATTGTCTATGACAAGCTTCTTGTCGATGTAAAGCTTGGCCCCGTCATCGGAAAGCAGCCTGAACTTATATACACCCTTCTGACGCTTAAAATGGAACTTACCTTTATATTGTATCGCAAACCATTCAAAGCGGTCGGTGACGCCGGGAAATCCTTTGTCAAAAGCCTGTGCGGGTATGTCGATATGCCTGGTGAAAATCTTGCCCACAGGAGTAAGCTTTTTGAGATCGGGCAGTTTCTTAGTGTTTTTATCCAGGTAATAGATATTTCCTTTGAAGTATTCTTTACCATCCTTAGGAGGTTTCGTGGTGCCGAAATCAGAGATCGTGGGACCCGCGCAGTGAAACCTGTAGCTTTTGATTTGAGTCTTCGCCTGTTTTAAATTAACTTCCTGAATTTTGCCGTCGCAAAAAGCGATCACCAATATTTGCTTCTTGTTCTTAAAATTTTTGAGAGCTTTGACGCTGCCTCTCGACTGTTTTAAATCGATGAACTGTACCTGACCGTCGTAATAAACAACGTTCAGCCTTTTGTCATCCGTGGGCCCCGCGCAGTTAAACCTGTAGCTTTTGATATCAGGCACATCCTGTTGTAATTTAACTTCCTGGATCGCGCCGTCACAATAAGCGATTGTCAAGGTTTGCCTCTTGTTCTTAAAATTTTTGAGGGCTTTGACGTTGTTTCTCCCCTGATTTAAATCAATGGGCTGTATCTTACTGTCTTGATAAACGATGCTCAGTTTTTTTTCATCCACCTGGGCGTTCTTAGCCGCTTTGGCAGACATTGTACCCGTTACTAACAAGACTAAAATGGATATCGCAAGACACCCAATAAGAATTTTTTTCTTAAACATGTTATCTCCTTAAAAATATATTCTTAACTGCAAAAGTTTTTAAGGGAAAACTTTCAAAAACCTTCCTCCGATAAACCCGGCGGCTTTTGTTTCCGGCTGCCGGGTTTACCGATCCAAACGACCGTCAAACCACACATTCGTAATTCCACCACACCTGTGGGGATATGTTTTACCACTTTTGCTAAGGTGGCAGAGAACAGTAAAACTTCATTATTTATCTCCTTCTTTTTTATATAGGATCAAAAATTTTGCTATAGCCGCTAACCTAAACGGCAATGTGTTTCCCAGGTACTTTATAGACTGCGAGCGCCGCCCGCTTTTTTTCATTTTCCCGGGCATATCAAAGTTGTATACCGAAGAGCCTCAGGATTAAAGCCGGCGAGACTGAAAGTCCAAAGAAGAGCTGCGGTTTGTCATAGTTCCATAAAGCAGAGTTATTCGGCTCAGCAATCGGACCGGAACTTTCATCACCGGTATGACTTACCTCGACCTCGCTGCGGTGAAAGGCGAGACCGCCCACCATGTTGATACCCGGGGTCAGGGCAAATGATACGCCGGTATAAAGGGATTCCAGCGGGTCCGCCGATAGTTTCAAACCCACGAAAAAACCGAGCCTCTTGCCGAAATTTTCCCAGGGTTTAAGGAGTTTGGGTCTGAAAGTTTCCATATCCCTGGGTGCATGGAAATCAAACACAAAAAATAGATTTTCTTTTATGTCAATGTCTGATTCTTCGGTTCCCGCTGTGGTGTCTGTGCTTGTGCTTGAGACCGTGCCCGAGCCGCCGTTCAGGGAATTTGATAATTCCGGGAGGGAAGAGGTTGCCACTCCCACATTTAATTGGAATATATTTCTTTCAGCTACGGGAAAATTGAAAACAGCCTTATTCTTCTCCGCAGGCTTAGCATCAACGGATATAATGCAGGGTGGAGCCACTTTCTTCGGGTTCAATTCGATGATACGGCAGGGAAAGCAATCCCGGGGGATAGCCGTTTCAGTTAGTTCTCCTGTTCCCGTTTTCTGCTTCTTTTTAAAGCTTAATTTTGTATCCACCTCGGCAATTTTTCCTACTTCGGTAATAGTATCTTTTATCTCCTCAGCTTTGTTTTTTATAGTGGACATTTTATCCGTTATCCTGTCAACACCATTGATCGTTCCGGCTAAGTTACTTCTCATGCCGGCAGTGGCAGTGGTTAAACTGCTGCTCAATTCCTGCAAACTCTTTTTTAGCACCGAAGCTCTCCTTTCCGCGCTTACCTTAGCCTTTCTCAAGTCGTGTTCGCCTCCTAAGAGGATAATTAAAAATCTCCTGGTGCCGAATAAATAAGTGGACCATTCCTTTTTTTCTTTGTGCAGCACCATGACCTCGAAATTATTTTCCTTCTCGAAGAACCAGCGCTGCAGTTTGAGCCGTTCCTTACCCAACTGCTCGATTTCGCTCTTTATCTCTCGCCTGTTAATCAATTGATCTTTTCCCATGCTGACGTTTTCCAGGTTATTTAAACTATTTTGCAGTCCGGTTATACTTTCAGTCAACTTTTTTATTTTCTCGGCCCGCACCTTAACCGCATCTTCTAATCGTATTTTATCTTCGTTAAAGACATGTTTCACAAATATAACCGCGGACTTTGTTAATTTGTCTTTCTTCCAATTGTCAAATTCCTCGGGCAGGAAATTTTTAATGGAGTTCCAAATGTCATCTAGTGAAGCATTGCCTATGGCTTTAACCTTCTCCAGGTCGATGCCGATGCAGGTTTCTCTTTTTATCAACTCCACTTTTTTTGCTAAAATAAGCGAGGGTAATTGGAAAAGGAACAGCAGCATAAACACTAAAAAAACTTGTTTTTTCATAATCTTATTCTCCTTATAAAGTCAATTACGGCGGCAGCGGGTCGTTCTTGTCTTTCAGCATGCCCCCTGGGGCTGCTAAAATTCAAGACCGGATCCTCCGGTATTCTAAATTCTTTTTCTTCTATTCATTACCTCCGCACGGGAGGGGGCAGCTTAGTAAATGTGAAGCCTTCAATTTTCGATCTTCGATCTTCAACATTTTTTCTTCGCTGCGGTTAAATTTTATCATCTCTTAAAACCGCTTGTCTATCACATATGTGTCAAAATATACAACAAATCGTTCAAAATTCAGGAGGGACTATAACAAATGTCTCACGACTATAACAATTGTCTCAAAATTAAAAAAACGGCACTTTGGCAGCAAAATTGCTACACGAAAATATAGAGGCAAAAAAATGGAATTTTGGATTTGGATGATTGTTTTCCTCTTCCATTAACAATTAATAATTCTCTTTTCCCTTTCGACGGTCTCAATTATTAATTGTGAATTGTTAATTGTTAATTATTAATGAGATGCGGCTGGAGCTGAATGCTGGGGCTGAAGCTGTCATCGGCCTGTGACTTTTTTTCTTAACGGGACATCAGCCGGTTTCCTGGCCCTGCCATCTTTGGCTTCTACTACTTCGTATGCCGGTTCTAAAGGACCCCGGACGTAACGGCGCACATCGGTGTTGTCCTCCACTAAAAGGATAATATTTCCGGGGAGCCTTTTTTAGCCATAACAACCTCCCGTGCAATTAAATGTGCGGCAAAAAAAATTCGACCGGCTTACTCGATCCTGATGAATATCTGGGTGATATAAAATTCACCACTCTCACTTTTAGCCACCCCTACCCCGGTGAGACCGAAATTGCCTTCGATGTTGGCCCGGTGAGTGGCATTGGCCAACCAGAGATCCAGCGCATACTGGGCCGGTTCAGGATGACTGGATATGTGAGCGACATTCTCACCAAAGAAAACAGCGTTAGGTATGGCCGCACAGATATTATCGAAACGCGCCCGGTACCCTTCATGACCGACGTCGGTATTCCCGTCTGCCATATTCTCACTATGGGCGCGGCACTCCCGGGCAATAGCCTCGTCCCAGGTCAACCGGTTCAATTGAATAGAAATGCGGTACTCATTAACCAACTGGAAAACTTCCTGCTCGGCTTCACCCTCCGACATATTGGACACCACTTTACAGCCGGTAGCAAAAAAGACGGCCGGCACACACACATAAAGGATAATTTTACCGAATATGTTAACATTCATCATTTATCTCCCTTTTATTAATACTTCGTGAAAGTTTGTAAAAAAACAAGGCCCGCGGCGCTGGCGCCCTCTGAGCCGCTTCGCACTGCTGCGATCTTTTCTTCCTTGAGCGAGGCCCCCGGGAGGGACATCATTGAAAAGATATTATACCACGAAGACAGGAAAATTGGCAAGAATCTTTAGATTAAAACCGGGAATATTTTTTTTTGTTGCCGGAATACTGGAAAGAATAGCAAAAGATTTGGTATAATAACCGGTAAAGCTAAAATGGAACAAAGAAAGCATACAAGAATTAAAAAAACGATTGCTGTGCAAATAGAGGATAGCTTCGGTATGATAATAGATATATCGAAAGAAGGAATGCGCCTCATCCCCGATACCCTACCGAGAAAGCTTGGTGACATTCAAATGTACCTGATTACAGAGAGTGGTGAACTGATCCAATTGAAAGGTTCGATTACCAGGATAGTAGACAGGAAAGATAAAGAGAGTAAATATGAATTAGGAATAACTCTTCCGAATCCCCCCGAAAACTATATTAAATATGTAGAGGCATTGGGAAAAAATAAAACCCCCGACGTCATATCTCATGAAGACGCGCCTCAAGACCTGGTACAAGCATTCGCCGGGGTAAACGAAGGGGACCAATCTCTCGGTGGGATCATCCAACCGGGACAGCAGGCCAGCTCGGCGGAAATCGGCCAGCCCGGCCAACAGGAAACGCCCCATGTGGAAAGAATCGAATTGCCTATGGACGGATTAGTCCGGGAAGCACCCCAGCCGGTGCAGCAGGAAACGCAGCCCGGGCAGCCTGATGAGAGAGTAGAAATACCCTTAGATGCGGCATTTCAACAGGAAACGCAGCCTGATGAGACAGTAGAAATGCCCTTGAACGGGGGCGGGGGACTCGACCAGGAAACGCAGCCAAAAGAAGAAGTGGATTTCCCCTTAGATGATGTATTCCAGGGAGATCAACCGGTGCGGCCGGTAGGCGCACAGTTACCCACTCCCGGAGGAAACGAAGATTTATATCTCGATCAAGTACTGCAGGGCACTCCAACTGCAAGCAAACCGGCAATCTCCCCTGAAGAAGAACAATCTCTCAACGGTATATTCAAAGCAGGGACACAGCAGCCCACTTCACCTCCTGCATCCGAAGAAGAAAAAGAGAGTGATGATGAGTTATCACTGGATAATCTATTTAACGATAAATAGGAGCTAAAAAGCGCATGGATTTTGAAGAAAGCTTGATGTTTCAAATCATAGAACTGGCCTTAAAGGAAGATAAAATCGAAGAAGATGTGACCACAAACTCGCTGCTTCCTTACGATAACCCGGTTTCGGCCCATGTAAAGGCCAAAAAAAACGGCGTCATTTCAGGAATCCCGGTTTTTACAGCCACATTTAAAAAAGTGGATCCCCGCACCGAAATCAAGGTGCTAAAAAAAGACGGCAGCGCTGTAAAGAAAGGGGACATAGTGCTTGAAATCAAAGGCATGGAAAGTTCGATTTTAAAAGCGGAACGAACGGCCTTAAATTTTTTGCAAAGGTTGAGCGGCATTGCCACGCTTACCAGGGAATTCGTAGATAAGCTAAAACCTTCTAATGTCACCTTATTAGATACCCGTAAAACCACACCGGGGATGAGATACTTAGAGAAAAGAGCAGTTAGAGACGGCGGCGGCGCCAACCACAGGATGAACCTGCAAGATATGGCCATGGTAAAAGACAACCATATCGAAATGGCCGGTTCCATTACCAAAGCAGTCGAAAAGATAAGAGAAAAATTTCCCGGCACAAAGATCGAAGTGGAAGTTAAAAATCTAACTGAATTACAGGAAGCCCTCTCTCTTAAGGTAGAAATCATCATGCTGGATAATTTCGATCCCGCCCTGCTGGATAAAGCGGTGGAAATGAAAAAAGCCGCCGGCAGCGGCGTTAAGTTCGAGATATCGGGGAATGTGGATTTAGATAATATAGCGGAACGGGCAAAACCGGGGATCGATTTTATTTCATCGGGAGCCTTAACCCATTCGTTCAAATCTTTAGACCTGAGCTTAGATATTACCGGGAGCGAGTAGACCCGGCGCCCCGGGGGGGTGCGGCGCACCCCAATTTCCCAATACACGAAATTTAGAATCTTTTAGAGGAAAAAAATGAAAGAATATTATGAAACAGATGTGTTAATCATAGGCGGCGGTATTGCCGGCGCCACGGCGGCTTTAACTTTAGCCGAGCACGGCGTCGATACCACCCTGATCTCCAAAGGCGATGATTATACGGCCACCAATACCAACCTGGCCCAGGGAGGAATCGCCGCCTTAGGCGAAGATGAAGACCCCGAAGATTTTATCGGCGACATTATGAGAAGCGGCGACGAGATTAACTATAAAACCTCAGTGGAACAAATTGTCCGGGAATCCGGCAAATTAGTTAAAGAGATATTGATAGACAAGTTAAAAGTTCCTTTCTCTAAAAACAGCGGGCATTATGACCTGGCCCAGGAAGGCGCTCATTCCAACCGGCGCATTCTTAATGTAAAAGACATGACCGGCAGAGCGATCCAGGAGAGTTTTTACAATTACCTAAAGGACCTGCCTAACTTAAAAATACTATTTAAGCACACGGCCATCGACCTGTTAACCTATCCCCACCACTCGGTGAACCCGGCCCGGATATACGAGGAGCCCAAAGCCATCGGCGCTTATATTTTGGACCAGGTTTCCCACAAAGTAATCCGCCTATTTGCCAAAAAAGTCATCCTGGCCAGCGGCGGTTTCAGCAGTATATTTTTGCACTCCACCAACCCTGAAGACGCGGTAGGCAGCGGTATTGCCATGGCTTACCGGGGCCGCGCCCGGCTGGCCAATTTAGAGTACGTACAGTTTCATCCCACCTCGCTTTTTCATAAAGAAGCCGGCAGTTTCCTGATCTCGGAAGCGGTCAGGGGCGAAGGGGCAAAATTAATAAACAGGAAAGGTGAATATTTCATGAAAAAGTATTCGCCGTTGGCTGAGCTGGCTCCCAGGGATGAGGTTTCCCGGGCCATTTATGCCGAGATGATTAAGCACGGCGACGATTTTGTGCTGCTGGATTTGGCCTCTTTTGCCACCATCGACATCAAAGAGCGGTTTCCTACTATTTATGACACCTGCCTGAAATACGGCATCGACATCGAGAAACGTCCTATCCCGGTGGTGCCCGCCGCTCATTACGGCATTGGCGGCGTGCTCTGCGACCTTAAAGGCCGCACCAGCGTCAAGAATCTTTACGCCATTGGTGAAGTTTCCACCACCGGGGTTCACGGAGCTAACCGGTTGGCTTCTGTTTCTTTGTTGGAAGGCGTTGTTTGGGGAGTCAATTCGGCCCGGGATATAATCGAGAACATCGCCTCGGGCAATGATCCTTATACCATTGCCGAAGTTCCTGCCTGGAAGTATCCCTATCCCCAGGAGGAGTTGGACCCGGCGTTGGTATGGCAGGACAAAGTAACTATAAAGTATATTATGTGGAACTACAGCGGCATTGTGAGAACTGCCAAAAGGTTGGAGCGGGCCAAATCGGACCTGGCATATTTGCGGCATCGCATCAACAAGTTTTATCAGAAAACGGAGATAACCAACAGTATTATCAGTTTGCGTGACAGTGTGCAGACGGCGTTAATAGTGGTGGCATCGGCGTTGATTAACAAGGTATCCCGGGGCGCGCATTTCATCAAAGAAACAGAAGAGTGAGGGGTGGCGCTTTTGCTTTTTTTTCAACAAAAGCCCCGCGGCGCGGGGAGCCTATAAGCTGCTTCGCAGCAGGGTAGCGCTTTTGCTTTTCGCTTTTTTCAACAAAAGTTTTGATCAAACTTTTTCGAGAGTGCGGTATGCCGCGGCCCCCAACAACCATTCAACGGGGGTGGCTCCCGGCAGGGCCGCCGGAGGCAAGACCTTGACAAATTTTCCCAATTACAATACTATAAAAACATGACAAATATGCTAACCTATCAAAAACCGAGACGCACCTTCGAAAAATCAGGCGCCGTTAACCCGGAAGACTCCTACTATGTAAATTTTGAAAACGTCGTCAACTCAGATAACCAGGATATTCGAACCATGGTAGACCGGGGCCGCTATTTCTCCATTTTCTCTCCCAGGCAGAGCGGCAAAACCACTTTCTTAGAAGGGATTTGCGATAAATTAAACGGGAACCCGGCTTATATTGCCATAACACTAAGTTTCCAGGAATATAAAAGTATCGCCCCTGCCCTTTTCTATGAACTCATCGAAAAATCTTTCTACAGCGAATTAATACAACGACTAAAAGCTGTAGGTTGCGAAAAAATCGACGCAGTCAACCGTTTCTTAGCAAAGCACCACTTAACGAACCATATTTCTTTCAGGATGTTGTTCGAGGAATTAAACCGCATCATCGAATTCAAAAAGATCGTCATTTTTATCGACGAGTTCGACGGCATCCCCTTAGAGGAATTAGAAAATTTCCTGACTACCCTGCGAGAACTATACCTCAAATATAAAAAAATAAAACAAAAAGCCTTATATTCCGTGGGACTGGTTGGCATCAGGAATATCACCAAACTCATCGTGGGCGGCGTCTCTCCTTTCAATATCGCCGACCAAGTAAACTTACCGCCCTTCTCTCTAAGAAACGTCCACGATCTCTATTCCCAATATACGGCGGAAACTAACCAGCCCTTCAAAGAAGACGCAGTCAAAAGAGTTTACGAAGAGACCGCGGGCCAACCCTGGTTGGTCAACCGGTTGGGCACACTCCTCACCGTCGATATCAAACCCGGAACTGTAATACCTATTACTGAAACCGATGTGGAAAAAGCAGTCTCACTGCTGCTGAAAGAGAGAAATTCCCATTTCGACAACCTCTACGAAAAAGCCAAACTGTACAAAGAGAGTTTCGTAGAGATTATTTTCGATAACGTAGAATACAACCCCGACGACGAAGACCAGACCTGGTTGGAACAGTACGGTTTAATAAAAAAACGGACTGCGCCCGCACCCGGCAGCGGTGTCCCAAACGGCGGGAATACAGACACAGAGGGACATGCCGCGGTTGCCAACAATATCTACAAAGCTCGGTATATTAAAACGTTTTTTAAAGAAGTAAAAGCCTACGAAGATATATCCCCGCAAGAATATGCCCTTCCGGGGGGAAGGCTCGATATGGAAAGAATCCTGCTCAATTTTGAAAAATATATTGCCCGGATCGGCGTCAATGCGTTCTATGAAAAAAAGAAGCCCTATGAAAAAACCGGTCAATTTCTTTTGACCGCCTTTCTTTACCAGTTTGCCAGGGGAGGAGCAGGGGACCTGGGTTATGAAGTAAAAACCGGGTTAGGCAGGATGGATATTATCCTGACCTACAGGGGCAAAAAATATATTATCGAAACCAAAGTAAACCGCCATGATGATGTCACGGGAATAATTAACGAAGGTATCAAGCAGTTGTGCAGTAAGTATTTAGCGACAGAGAAAACCGGTGCGGGATACCTGGTGATATTTGATACGAAAACGCATGTGGGAGCGGTGTGTGAACCGCGGTATCACCGGGAAGGCGACAAAAAGGTCACCAGTTTTCTTATCGGCATTGGGCGCATTGATTAGTTTTGGATGAATTTGCCGTGCAGGCCCCCTACCCGCCGGAGGCAAACCCCCCAGGTTTCACCGATGCCCGTTTGCCAAATGCCGAAAGCTGAAAGCTGTTAAAAGTTGTCTGGATAAAAAAAGCATGTTATAATATAAACGCAATGGGAACAAAGTATAACGTTGAACGAATTCCGTCAAGCCACCGTGCCGACGTGGAAAAGGCTGTAAAAATTCTTGAAAAAGCAGGTTGCAAAGAGATTTATCTTTTCGGTTCGATTATGACGGGTACTATAACCCCGCAATCCGATATCGACTTTGCGGTTAAAGGTATCCCTCCCGCTTCTTTTTTTTATGTTTATGGGCAGTTGATCGGGCATTTGGATCATCCCGTAGACCTGATCGACTTAGAAAGCGGGGATCGTTTTGCTCATTTACTTCAAACAGAGGGGCGTTTGTTTCGTGTCGCATAATAATACAGAAGAAATCAGGAAAGAAATCGAGTTTGAACTGGAAGAATTGGAAGCTCTTTTTTCGTTGTACAAAAACGAACTCCTCGAAATTCATTGAGATTTCATTAGATACGTTCTTCTACAAATTTCCCGGTAACGTATTTGTGCAGCACACTGCCGATCAGGGTTTGATAGGGCAGTCCCTCGATACTCGCTTTTATCTTAATTTCTCTCAGGTCTTTTTTAGTCAAGCTGATGGTTACACGTTCGCTTTTCCGGGAAGAAGCTTTGAATATCCCGGCATATCGTTTTTTTTCTTCTTCAAGATTCACTATAGGCTGCCACTCACCTTTTTCAACCGACTCTATAAGCTCTTTTTCTTCTTTGTCATAGTACTTCATGGCGATACCTCCTTCTTTTCCCGGATTTCAAAAATTCTTAGCAGTTCTCTTGATTTCAGCATAGGGGGCATTATCTTTGAGATAAGCGATTATATCTCCCACGTTAATATCTTTTCTTTCCAGCAATTTCGCCAGTTCCAGGAATTGGCGCAGCAGTTCCAGATCCTTTTCCATTTTGAGATAATCAAAGTGTTCTATTATTTTCTCTTTATTAGCGGTGAACCATGGAGTCTCTTCTTCTACATGTACGGCAATCGTTTTACACCAGGTGATCTTTAAGGTGGTGGAACCGGAAAAGATAGAATATAAAAGCCGATTGGATAGTTCTTTCATAAGCTCTTCATCAGTTTGATATTTTAAAAACTCCCCGGCAGCTTCGACAGCTTTCAAGATATTTTTTTCGGAAGAAGGCATCCACATGGCTTTCATCTTCTCAATCAATTGTTCTTTTTCCCCGGCAGCCAGTTTTTTCCAGAAAGCTCCAATATATCCGCCCCCTGTAAGGTCCTGTTTTACGAATTTTTTTATAATATCTATGACTTTTTTATTCAAATCTTTGTGGTGCCTTAATAAGAAAATCTCTTTCAGCAGGTGGGCAAAACTGTCCCGGGTTTTTTCATCAAGTTCATTAAGAGGGATTTCCCCTGGGTTCTGGCCATTTTCATCTTTCAAATACACTTCGATAATTTTGGATATTATCTGCTTATCAAAAAGAGTAGCAAAGGTTTTATAGACCGGTATCATCTTATCCGAAAAGATTCTCCATTCGCGGTGTATGCCTACAATTTTCAAGGCAGCATTTACAAATTTTAATACCTTTTTTTCTATATACTCATCAAGTTGGATGAAGCCCTTTTCAATAAATTTTTGAAGATCCATCAACCATTGTAAAGATAGATGTTCATGTTCCTCGATTTTGATATCAAAATAGTTTTTTAATATATTATCTATACGCACATCCTTGCCAGGGAATAAATCATCACGGTTGTGGTTCAGAATAAATTCAATGAAATCTCTATCAAAGGATGTCCCTCGTTTCTCAAGACTTTTATCTACTAGTAGACTTAGCTGAGAATGTTTTATAATTTCCGGGGAAAGTTTCAAAAATTTGAGGCCCAAAGATAGATAATCGTCCTGGGTGTCCTGAGAAAAAATGGCATTAAATACCTTGGTAAAATCTTCCTCTACCAGTTGATTTGAAATATAAGCTATGATTCGAATCATAGCTTCTTTAATATATTTATCCTTTATATGAGAAAGGCAGCTTGAAATCATTTCTTTTATTTCTATAACGGATGTTCCTCGGAAAAA